>PMLI01000483.1:549-3521 GCA_003158835.1 Acidimicrobiaceae bacterium | reverse complement strand
CCTCTAAGATCGTCCCCGAGGCCCGCTTCGCCGACGACCTGGACGCCGACAGCTTGGACCTGGTCGAACTGGTCATGGCGCTCGAAGAACGCTTCGGCATCGACGTCCCGGAGTCCGAACTGGAAGGCGTGCAGACCATCGGTCAGGCCTACGAGCTGGTGGCCTCGAAGATCTGATGCTGGCTGTAACGGGGGCCCCTGACGGCACCGGAGCGGTCCGCGGCCGGCGCGTCGTCATCACCGGCCTGGGCGTCGTCGCTTCCTGCGGGATAGGCCCGGAGCATTTCTGGCAGGGCCTGCTCGGCGTTGCGCCGGTTGGTCGCGTCCGGCCCGTCGAGGGCCTTGACGCCAGCGCCCTGTTCGGGCCCCGCGAGCTGCGCCGGGCCGACCGCTTCGTCCAGCTCGCCGCTTCCGCCGCCGACCAGGCCGTAAACGACGCCGGAGGCATCGAGGAGTTCCGGGGAGATCCGGACCGGGCGGGGACGCTGGTCGGGACGGGCGTGGGCGGCCTGGACACCATCTGCGAACAGCACCAGGTCCTGCTGGAAAAAGGGGCCAACCGGGTGAGCCCCTTCCTCGTGCCCATGATCATGTGCAACCGAGCCTCGGCTGACATTTCCATGCGCTACCGCTTGCGGGGCCCGTGCGAGACGACCGTGACGGCGTGCGCGGCCGGCACCCAGAGCATCGCCAACGCCGGCCGCCTCATCGCCACCGGCCGCTGCGACGTGATGCTGGCGGGTGGTAGCGAGGCGCCCCTGTCACCACTGGGCGTCGCCGGGTTCTCCAACATGACAGCCCTGTCGACATCGGGCGTGTCCATGCCCTTCGACTCCGGGCGGGACGGCTTCGTGATCGGCGAGGGAGCCGCCGTCGTCGTGCTCGAGGAACGTTCGCGCGCCTTGGCCCGAGGGGCACATATCTACGCCGAGCTGGCCGGCGCCGCCAGCACCGCCGACGCCTACCACATAACGGCGCCATCGCCGGACGGCAACGGCGCCGCCCGCTGCATGGAGCTGGCCATGGTCGACGCGGAGATAACGCCGTCCGACGTCACCCATGTCAACACGCACGGCACGTCCACCCCGCCGGGCGACGCGGCCGAGGCCGAGGCCATCTACAAGGTCTTCGGTGCCCCGGGACCGGCCGCCACCTCGATAAAGGGCGTGATCGGCCATACCCTGGCCGCGGCCGGGGCCATCGAGGCCGTGGCCGTGGCCCTGTCGATGGAGCACCGGCAGATCCCGCCCACCGCCGGTACCCACCAGGTCGACCCCGCTTTCCAGCTCGACGTCGTGACCGCAGGGCCCCGGGACTGGGTGCCGGGACCGGCGCTGTCGAACTCGTTCGGTTTCGGCGGTCACAACGGCTGCTTGGTGCTCATCCCGGCCTAGAGCCCGCCGGGCGGCCCGCTCGCCTAACTACTCAGCGCCTGCAACAGATTTTGGGCCGTCGCGGCCGGGGCCACCTTGTACCAGACATGGGACAGGACGCCGTGCTCGTCGACCAGGAACGCCGACCGCAGGATGCCCATGTAGCTACGGCCGTACAGGCGGCGCGGTACCCACACCCCGTACGCCTCGGCCACGGCATGGTCCATATCGGAGAGCAGTGCGAAGCCGAGACTGTACTTCTGGTCGAAGGCGGCCAGGCGCTTAGGCCGGTCGGGGCTGATACCGAGGATGACGGTGCCCCCGACGGCGCCGGCCACGTCCCGCAGCCCGCACGCCTGGGTCGTACAACCGGGCGTGTCAGCTTTCGGGTAGAAATAGGCGAGCACGGGGCGGCCCCGCAAGCCCGATAGCGCGACGTCGGTGCCGGACTGGTCGGGGAGGCTGAAGGCGGGGGCGGGCACCCCTGGTCGTAGCCGGTCTCCCATGGCGGACAGCGTAATCGCGGCGGTCCGGCCGAAGAAGCCCGGCCCCGGCGGCTAGCGTCAGCAGGGACCAGATGATGACTTCCGGTGAGCACGTCCGCCCCCCCGACCCGCCGGCGGACCTTTCGATGGGTGCCTTCAGCGACGAACCGCCGTGGGACCTCAGCGGCAAGGCGCTCCCCTGGCGCGACAACATGGCCGAGCTCCGTTCGGGCACCGCTCACCAGGTCCCCCGCCTCCTGCGCCACCGGGCGCTGCCGCCCGGCCGGCGCGTCGTGCTCACGGCCCTGGTCCTGGGCTGGGCCATCCTGACCTGGCGCCTGGTCGAAAGACGGGTGGCGGCCCGCTTGGGCCGGCCCGAGATATCGAGGGCGGGGTTGTCCTACCGCCTGCGCAAGGCGTTCGAGCATCTCGGCCCGACGTACATCAAGCTCGGCCAGATCCTTTCCTCCGGCGAAGGCGTGTTCCCGCCCGAACTCGTGGGCGAGTTCCGGTTGCTGCGCGACCGGGTACCGGCCGAGCGCTTCGACGCCGTCCGCCGGGTGGTCGAGGCTGACCTGGGCCAGCCCCTCGAGGCCGTCTTCGATCACTTCGAGACCACCCCCATAGCCGCCGCCTCGATCGCCCAGGTCCACGCGGCGCGCCTGCGTAGCGGTGAGGAAGTCGTGGTCAAGGTGCAGCGGCCCCAGGTGGCGAACCTGGTGGCGACGGACATCGCCGCCATGAGCTGGTTGGCCCCCCACCTGATCGGCCGTATACCGGTCGCATCGCTGGCCAACCCGCCCGCCCTGGTGGAGGTGTTCGCCGAGACCATCGTCGAGGAACTCGATTTCCGCCTCGAGGCTGACAACATGCTCGACATCGCCGCCGTCCTGGCCAGCACGGGCCAGAAGGCGGTAATCGTGCCCCGCCCCCACCCCGAGCTCGTAACCCGGCGGGTCCTGGTCATGGAACGCCTGGACGGCTTCGGCTGGGACGACGTCGCCGGGATGCACCGGGCCGGCATCGACACCAATGCCGTGGTGCGGGCCCTGCTCATCGTGTTCCTGGAAGGAGCCACCCTCTTCGGGGTGTTCCACGGCGACCTGCACGGCGGC
>PMLI01000483.1:0-505 GCA_003158835.1 Acidimicrobiaceae bacterium | reverse complement strand
CTGGCGGTCGACCTCGGCCTCGACAAGCCCATGGTGGACCCGATGACCCTCGCCCCCGAGGCGCTGCTGGCCGAAGTGCGGGACCTCACCAAGCGTCTCCTCGAGTACGGGGCCAAGTTCCCCAAGATCCTCATGCTGTTCGTGAAGGACCTGCTGTTCGTGGACGGTTCGCTGGCCACGCTGGCGCCCGACCTCGACCTGTTCTCCGAGGTGCAGGAGATAGCCGCCTATTTCACCAGTCGCTACGGCGAGCGCATAGCCCACGACATCGGGATCGACCCCCGCCTCCATCCCATCGACATGAACGGGGTCAGGGCCGCCGTCGGCGTGGGCGAAGACGTCGAGGCGCTGACCTACCGGGACCTCCAGGCCCGGCGAGAACTCATCCGCCGACGCATGGAGGACCACCGCCGCCGAGCCGAACGCCCGGCGCGAAGGCCGTGGGGGCGCGAGACCGAGCGCTGAGGCTGAAACGCCCGATCGGGCCGGGGCGTCGGGCCGGGGG
>PMLI01000040.1 GCA_003158835.1 Acidimicrobiaceae bacterium | reverse complement strand
CAGTCGGCAGCCTTGGTCTCACCATAACCTTCCCGTCGGGGATGTTGGCGACCAGCGTTTACCAGATCCAAGCCGGCACCCAGGCCTCCGGCGCCCTGTCGCTGTCATCCGCCGAGAGCTCCACCGTGACAAGCACCAACCCTGCTCCAGGGGTCGTAGTGGCGGACGGTTCGGTTAGTGCGCCCCCGGTCTTGGTAACTGCCACCACCACGGTGGCTGGTACCGACGTCGCCGCCCAGACTTTCGGCACGGCGGTCAAGTTTGCCGCAGCCGCGGCGAACACGGGCATGGGCAGCTACACCGTCAACCCGGGCGTCACGTTCGGCCCGGACCAGAACTCCTGGGCCAACCTCTATACTGCCAATGTGGAGTACAGCATCGTCACAGGTCCGTGACCCAATGACGCTTGAAGCCTCCCTCCCACCGCTCAGGTGGAGGGAGGCTTCGGCGTCTGTGGTGGTCCCGGCTCTTTGCGAAGTGGACGCCCTCTTTTTTTCGACATGTTGACCAAACCCCGCGCTCGGCTCCCCGGATGGGGGGCAGCACTCAGCCGGGGCGCTCTCGTGGGCGCCTCGGTGTTGGCTGCGCTGCTGGTTTCAACAGGGGCGCCGGCTTGGGCCGGCTCTTCCCCCAGCGCCCCGGCCGCTCCGGGGCTGTCCCCGGTGCAGCCCGGCCCTAACGGGTACTTCCAGTACACCCTTGCCTCAGGTGCGTCCGAGTCCGGGACGATCGTGGTGCACGACCTCACCGCGTCACCGGCCAGGTACCTGGTCTATGTCGTAGGGGCGACCACCTCCCCGGTCGGCGGCGTCGCCTACGGCCAGCCCCAGGCAAACCCTCAGGGCACCGCTTCTTGGGTGAAGCTCTCGACGGGCTCGGTCCGNNTACGGCGCCGGGGGACTACGTGGCCGCCCTGGCCGCCCAGACCCCGGCACCGAAGGCAGTGGCGGCACCGACTTCCAACAAGGCGGGCGTGAGCCTTGTGACCACAACCCGGGTGATCGTGGCCGTGGTGGTCGACGTCCCCGGCCCGGCCGGCCCTGCGGCCCATTTCGGCCCTCCCAGCATCGGGCTCCAACAGGGCGTGCGCCAGGTGGTCACCATCCCCATCTACGACACCGGCGCTGTGTTGATGAAGCCCTACCTCGCCGGGGACCTGCGCCGTTGCTCGGGTGGCCCAGCGGTGCTGAGCCTGGCCCAACAGCTCGACACCTTCGTTCCCCGCACCAGCATCGGCTACCCCTGGTACGTGAACAACCAGGTCCTCTCCGCCGGTTGCTACCGGGCCACCGTCAGCCTCGACCTGCGCGCCGGCGGCACCCGACTGGCCAGCTACACCGGCACGCTGCAGGTGGGAGTGGCGGCAACCAAGGTTCGACGCCCACCGGTGCAACACCCAGTCGTACCCAAGCCGAGCCTGCCGTCCTGGCTGGTCCCCGCCGCCGCCGGAGCCGCCCTGCTCCTGCTGATCGCCGTACTGCTGCTCCTGCGGGGACGCTCACAGCGCCGCCGGCTCCTCGAGCGCCTCAAGAGCAAGGCACCCGAGCCGTGATCGGCCCGTCCTGAGGGGGAACAGCCCAAGGGCCTATGAGCGTCCGGTGGCGTGTTGGGCCCGGGGTTCGGATCCTCCCAACTTTACATAACGGCCATTATCGGCGCTGGTCCGAAAACGGGCCCACCGTCCTCGTTCTCAAAGATCGGCATCTCAGGCGCCGCCGCCACTTTCCCCGCACCCCTCGCTGAGCCGCCGACTCACGCTCGGCGCGGGTACGACGCTCGCCAGGCTGACGAACAGGTTCCAGCTTCCCGTCGAGTTTCACCACAGCAGAACCCATGCCGATCGCTCAGCTTGACCGCCTGCGTCTTCCTGCCCAGGCATATTTCGTCACTGTGACGAAACAGTGTCCCCCATTGAACCACGACGACAAGCAGCTGGCGCCCACCCAGAGCACGAACGTGGGGAAACCCCCCGCAAGCGGGGCACACCCTCGCCGCACCCCGGGCCTGACCACCTGGCGGCTAACGCCAGAGGCGGGAGCCCCGTCGGGGCACAAGGCCACCGGTCGATACGGCCTCTTCGTACTCCTTACGGGTCCGCCGCTCCCCTGGCAGACGGTCCGCTTCGCGGTAGTTTGGGTCCAACGGCGGCTTTACATAACTACACGACACGGCCATTACCGGCGTTGCGTTACGGAGCGGGTCCGCCCTGGAAGGCTCGTGGCGCAGCGTCAGTCCCCAGAAGCCCTCCCAGCCCCACTCAGCGGTCTCACGCTCAGCACGCGTCAGACGCTCACCGGACAAGACCTCGAGCTTCCACCCACAAGGCAAAGCTTCCGCGCTCGACAGGCCACCGGCCAGCCTGTTAACGCCAACGACAACCCAATGATCACCAAGGATGTTCACCGATGACGGCGCCAGATGCCGGGTCGGTGTGTCGCTCAACCTACGAGACGCTCAACACCACACCGAACCACGTACCTGTCATTACTCTTCTTACTGGTGTCCCAGCAGATGCAACCGCCTCCTCCTCGTTTGCGAGTGCGGTTCTACGCCACCGAAGGCGGTGCGGAGGTCGTCAGGGCCGAGCTAGACGATCTTGGCCTCGAAGCCCGGGCTGCGGTACTGGCAGCTCTAAAGCGGAGGACCCGTATGGAGCAGTTCCATCACGAAGACGAGCACGTCAGGGGCAGGTTATGGGCTATGCGAACTACCTATGACGGTTCTGAGTACCGAGCACTCTATGCCCTCGTCGGAACCCGTCACAAGGTCTTACTCGCTCTTCATGCCATCAACAAAAAGACCAAGAAGCTCCCCAAGCAGATAATCGATCGGGCGGACAACCGGCTGGCAGATTGGGAGCGCAGAGGCCGGGCCCTTAACCCGCCTGGCGCCGCTAAAGCTCTATCGGCTAAAACCGATATAGTGCAGGTGCGCAAAGGAGGCTCATGAGCATGGCACGCAAGCTGAGTTATGGCGCGGCCGAGCTTCTCCTGCGTCAGGCGTCCGAGATCGCGAACTCCGCTGAGGATGAACCCGATGACCTGGATGAGTACCTCACGGACCAGCTCGCTGACCCGCGCTTCGAAGCAGCTTTCCAGGACGCCCGGGTACGCGAGGCTCTCCTCCGCAGCCTCCTTGCGGCACGTCACTTGGCACAGCTGACCCAGGGCACAGTCGCCGAGGCCATGGGCACCACCCAGTCGGCCGTCTCCGAACTCGAGGGTGGTGTGTCGGACCCGCGCCTCTCGACACTTCAGCGTTACGCTCGGGCTGTCGGCTACCGCATCGCTGCTTGGGCAGTGCCAAGCCGCTCGGTTGGCGACGACATTGTTACCGCTTTCCTCCGAAACGATGGTAGCTACCTAAAAGGCTTGTGCCACAATGTCCCCTATTCCACTCAAACCGTCGTAATCGGGCAGGCTCTGAACATCCAAGTCGCCGGCGCCACTATGCAGCATATACCCGAGCCCACTATCATTTTTGTCGGTCGAATCGAGCCTAGCGAAGATCCTTCGCCATTCCCCACCCTCTCCATTATGGACGGCGTCACGGATATCACTAGCGGCGATAGAGAGCCTCCTGCTAACGACGCAGAGGAATATATTCGTATTATTGCTGGGAGTGTGACTCCGTAGAATGGCTCCCGAATTCGATTGGCTCGGCATCGCTGACGGCGCTACAAATGATTCTCGAGGAGCATTGGCCCTCGTTGGCGTAGGTCACAACGTGATAGTTGCACGCTCACTTCCTCACCAGACGC
>PMLI01000166.1 GCA_003158835.1 Acidimicrobiaceae bacterium | reverse complement strand
CGCCGCCGCCAGCCCGATGCGCTGCTTCTCGGAGACGTGGCGGGAAGTCTTGTAGCGCAATGGCAGGTCATAGGAAGTGCCGTTGGCCACGGCCCCGCCCCTGGTCCGGGTGAGGAGTTGCTGCTGGGCCAGCTGGTCGAGGTCACGCCGGAGCGTGGCGGCGGAGACGCCCAACTGCGCCGAGGCAGTCTCGACCGACACTTTTCCCTCTCCCGCCAACAGGTCCAACAGGGTGTTCCATCGATCGGGGCGAGCCACCGGGGACCTCCTCTCGATTTGCTCCCGGCGTCCTGAAGCCGGCTGGTGCCGGCNNCACAGAACAGGCCGGCGGCCCGGTTGGCTTGAGATCCACCGTGCACGATACTGCACGTTTGAGGCGGTTTACAACACCCTGTACTCATCCAGATGCATTCTTGCGTCGCTACACCGGAACGGGCTCGACCAACGGGCCCGGCGACCTGGCCCGGCGACCTGGGAGTGGGAGCTTCCTCGTCAGCTCTGGGTTATCTTGTTGAGCCCCAGCGGTTGGTCGGGGTCGATGCCGCGCCGCAGGGAAACGAGGCGGGCCAGGTGCTGGCCCCGCACGACCGCTCCTATGTTGGCCAGCTGTTCGGGCATGCCCGGGGGAAGGGGCAGGTCGGCGCCGGGCTGGTCGTTGATGTGCAGCACGTTGGCGCCCCGGGCGGCCAGCTCGGCTTCCAGGCGTTCGGTGTCGGCCGCGGCCGGGCCCGTCGTGCGCAAGCTGATCACGGGGACGCGTGCATCGATGGCAGCCACCGGCCCGTGGCGCAGGTCCGCCCCTGACCAACCCTCGGCCAGGATGCCGGAGGTCTCCCTGAGCTTGAGAGCCGTCTCCCGGGCCGCTGCCAACAGGTAACCGCGGGCCACCGTGACCAACTGCCTGGCGTCCACGAGCCGCTCGGCCGCCTGGGCCACCGAAGCCTCGTCGGCCAGGAGATCGGCGATGCGGCCCGGCAGGTCGGCCAAGTCGGCGGCGGGGACGAGAGACCGCCCGGCCACACCCTCGGCCAGGAGCACGAAGGCGAGCAGCGTGGCCGTGACGGTCTTGGTGGCGGGGACGGCCAGCTCGGGGCCGGCCCCCAGGTCGATGACGCGCCCGGCTGCCTCGGCCAGGGGGCTGACCGGGTCGTTGGTGATGGCGATGGTGCGCGCCCCGGCCGCCCGCAGGGCGGAGACGACCTCGACGATCTCAGAGGTGGCGCCTGATTGGCTGACCCCGACGACCAGCACGCCCCGGTAGTCGACGGGCACCCGGTACAGGGTGTGCAGGCTGGGCGAGGCCAGCGCTACGGGCCGGCCCGTGGCCGCCTCGAGCAGGTATTGACCGAGGAGCGCGGCGTGGTCGGATGACCCGCGGGCGGCGATCACGCACGCCGCCAGCTCGTCCGGGACGACCTCGGCCGCGCTGGCCCGGACCTGCGCCGCTCGCTCGACCATGCGGGCCAGGACGTCGGGCTGCTCGGCCATCTCGCTGGCCATCACTTGTCCGTTGCTCATGGCACTTGTCCGTTGCTCATGGTGATGTCTCCTTTTGATCAGCCCGGGCGGCCGGCCCGGTTCCCACCGGTGCCTCCCGGGCGGCGATGTGGCACGCCACCTCGTGCCCGGGCCGCAGCTCGACCAGGTCAGGGACCTGGGCCCGGCAAAGGTCCTCGGCCAGGGGGCAGCGGGGATGGTACGGGCACCCGTACAGAGGCTCGGCGCCGAGCGTGAGGACCTCGCCGGCGGCGGCCTTGCGCCGCCCCGCCTCGATCTCGGGGTCGGGCAGCGGCACCGCCTCGGCCAGTGCCCGAGTGTAGGGGTGGAGGGGAGCGCCCAGGACGGCTTCGTAGGGCCCTGACTCTACGACTTTGCCGAGGTACATGACCGAGATCGTGTCGCTGATGTGGCGCACCATCGCCAGGTCATGGCTTATGAACACATACGACAGCGCCAGCTGGTCCTGCAACCGGCTCAGCAGGTTCATCACCTCGGCCCGGACCGAGACGTCGAGCGCCGACGTGGGCTCGTCGAGCACGAGCACCCTGGGTTCGACGGCCAGGGCACGGGCGATGGCCACGCGCTGCGCCTGGCCACCGGACAGCTCGTGGGGGTACCGCTCCAAGAACCGGGGGCCGAGGGCGACCATGGTCAGCAGCTCGTCGACGCGCCGGCGCCGCTCGGGCCGGCCCGTGACGAGGTGGTGGACGGCGAGGACCTCGTTGAGGGCCACCGAGACGGTGAGGCGCGGGTTCAGCGAGGAGAAAGGGTCCTGGAACACGAGCTGGATACGGCGGGCGAGACCCGCGCCCACGGTGCCCCCGACGAGCTCGCCCATGAGCTCGATCCGCCCGGAGGTGGGCTGCTCGAGGCCGACCAGCACTCGGGCCAGGGTCGATTTGCCGCACCCGCTCTCCCCGACGACGCCCAGGGTGCTCGCCCCGGCCAGGGCGACCGACACGCCCCGCAGGGCGCGCACCTTGGGGCCCCGCCGGGACGGGTAATCCTTCTCGATGTCGGTCGCCCGCAGGACTATTTCTGCCATTCGTCCGGGCTCTTCCACTCGTCCGGGCTCTTCCAGCAGGCCGCGGCCACGCCCGGGCCGCGTTCGATCAACGGGGGCTCCTCCTGCGCGCAGCGGTCGAAGGCGAACGGGCACCGGGACCGGAACGGGCAGCCGCGCTCGAGACGGGCCGGGTCCGGTGGGGTGCCGCCGATCTGGGTGAGCGGTTGGCGGTGGAGCGTCCCCTGGTGCGGCAAGGAGCCCAGCAACGCCAGCGTGTAGGGATGGCTGGGGTGGGCGAACAGCGTGCGGGTCGGGCCCTTTTCGACGACGCGTCCGGCGTACATGACGACGACCTGGTCGACGATGCGCGCCACGACGCCGAGATCGTGGGTCACCCACACCACGGCCATGCCCGTGCGGGCCTGGATGTCCTCGACCAGCTCGAGGATCTGCTGCTGGATCGTGACGTCGAGCGCGGTCGTCGGTTCGTCGGCGATGAGCAGGCGGGGCGAGACCGCCAGCGCCATGGCGATCATGACGCGCTGGAGCATCCCACCGGAGAGCTCGTGGGGAAAGGCCCGCTCCACCCGTTCGGGCTCCTGCAGGCCGACCTGGTTGAGGACCTCGCGGCAGCGGGCGCGCGCCGCGTCCCGCGGCGCCCCGTGGGCGCGCAGGGTCTCGACGATCTGGGTGCGGACCCGCAGGAGCGGGTTGAGCGACGTCATCGGGTCCTGGTAGACCATGGCGATCTCGGCGCCCCGGATGCGGGCCAGGCCTCTGTCGTCGAGGGTGCCGAGATCCTGGCCGGCGAAGGTGATCTGGCCCCTGAGCAGCCGCACCGGCGGGTCGGGCAGCAGCCCCAGCACGGACAGCACGGTGAGGCTCTTGCCTGACCCGCTCTCGCCCACGATGCCGAGCTTTTGGCCCGGGAACACCTCGAGGTCGACGCCGCGCACGATCTCGCTGGCCCGCCGGCGCCGCCGCACCCCGATGCCGACGCCGCGCAGCGCCAGCAGGGGCTCGCCCGCCGTCACCGGTCGGCCCGCCTCGAAGGCCGGTCCGGTCGTCTCCAAAGCGGCCTGGCTCATCGCGTCGGCTGGTTCATCGCGAAGGTAGGGGAGAGCGCAGGACCAGGCGCGTCGGCGCCAGGCGGGGCCGGGCCGGTCCTGTGGCGGCCAGAGCCGCGGCCGGAGCCCGTCCCGGCGGCACCGAGCCGAGCACCGAGGCTCGCACCGCCCCCGTGCACGAAGGGACCGTGGCCGGCAGGCCGTTGAGGGTGAGGAAGCCGATGATGGCGAAGACGAGCGCCTCCTTGCCTGCCTCGGGCACCCCGAGCTCGTCGGTGCGCCTCATCTTCACACCGGGCAGCCGGGCCCGCAGCTCGTCCATCAACGTGTGGTTGCGGGTGCCGCCGCCGGCCACGAGCAGCTCGCCCAGCCGGAACGGGCGCAGTGCGGCCGCCACCATTTCGGCCGTGGCCGCCGTCAGCGACGCCAGCAGGTCCTCGGCCGGGATTTCCATACCCTCGAGGCGCCGGGTGACGTAGCCGAGGTTGAAGTACTCCTTGCCCGTGGACTTGGGCGGGGGCAGGGCGAAGTAAGGGTCGTCCAGCAACCTCTCGACCAGGGCCGCGTCCACGCCACCCTGCGCCGCCCGGGCCCCGCCGCGGTCGAAGTGCTCCTCGCCCCCCGACAGCCACTCGACGGCGGCGTCGATGAGGGCATTGGCCGGCCCGATGTCGAAGGCGACCGGTTCGCGGTCCGGCCCGAGAACGGTGACATTGGCGATGCCGCCCAGATTGAGCGAGCCGCACACCGATGCCGGCGCCTGGCCTAGGAGCAGCACGTCGAGCAGGCTGGCCAGGGGTGCCCCGTGGCCACCGGCGGCTATGTCGCGGTTGCGGACGTCGCTCACCACGACGGCGCCGGTGCGCTCCGCGATCCAGGCCGGCTCGCCGAGTTGCAGCGTGCCCCGGGCCACGTCCCCGTCGACCCAGTGGTAGACGGTCTGGCCGTGCGAGCACACGGCGTCCACGCCCCCGTGGGCGTCGGCCAGATCCTGGGCGACGTCGCCGAAGAACCGGCCGATGGCGACGTCGAGCTGGCACACCTGCTCGATGGTCGTGGGCGAAGGCGGCAGGATACCCGCTATGGCATGGCGGACCGAAGGCGGGTAAGGCACGGAGCGGTGCTCGATGAGGTCGCACATGAGCCGGTCGCC
Organism: Acidimicrobiaceae bacterium; assembly: GCA_003158835.1. GTDB lineage: Bacteria > Actinomycetota > Acidimicrobiia > Acidimicrobiales > Palsa-688 > Fen-671. The sequence goes on along the minus strand of PMLI01000166.1, from coordinate 5,294 downwards.
GTCGAGCTCGAGCTCGGCCAGCATGGCTTCCACCGCATCGAACGACGTGCCGGAGATCATCCCGATTACGCGCATTCCTTGGCTCCTTGGCTCTTTAGCTCTTTAGCTTCATAGCGTCCTGGTTTGTCAACGTGTCCGCGCCCGGGGGTCGACAGCGTCGCGCAGGCCGTCGCCGAGNNCAACCGCCTGACCCCAACCAAAGCTGAGGCTGGCCTCGGCCAGGACGGACCAGGCCAGGGCGAGGCTGGTCTGCACGGCCACGGTCCCGGCCACGTTGGGCAGGATATGGCGGAACCGCAGGCGGCGCCGCGAGAACCCGAGCACCCGGCCGGCCCGCACGTAGCCGGCTTCCCGCAGCGCCAGCACCGGGCCCCGTACGACCCGCACGAAGATGGGCACATAGCCGATGCCTATGGCCAGGGCGCTGTTCAGCCAGCCCGGGCCCAGGGCGGTGACTATGGCCAGGGCGAAGAGGATGGCCGGGATGGCGAAGAGCATGTCGGTGACCCGCATGATGACCGCCGCCGTCCAGCGGCCCAGGTACCCGGCCACGATGCCCGCCACCGTCCCGATGACCCCGGCGATCGCCACCGCCACGCACGAGATCTTGAGCGAGACGTACAGGCCCTGCAGGACGAGCGAGAACAGGTCCCGCCCGAACTGGTCCGTCCCAAGCGGGTGGCTGAAGGACGGCCCCTTGAGCGTGGCGAGGGGGTTCTGGGCCTGGGCCGGGTAGGGCGTGATGCCGAGCGCGGCTGCTACCGCCGCCAGGACTACCAGGCCGACGAGCACGCAGCCGGTCCGGCCGCTCGAGTTGTGCCACAGGCTGGCGAGCAGCGAGCGGCGGCCACCGCCCGCCACCGCCGGGGCGGCCAGCACCTCGGCCGGCACCGGGCCGGGGCCGGTGATGGTCACGAGCGCGTCCTCGGGTCGATGACGGTGTAGAGCACATCGGTGAGCATGTTGACGATGATGAACCCGGCCGCGAAGATCAGCGTCACGCTCTGGACGACGGGGAAGTCCCGTTCGTTGATGGAGGTGATGAGCAGGCGCCCGAGCCCGGGCAGCACGAAGATTTCCTCCACCACGACCGTCCCGCCGAGCAGGTAACCGAGCTGGATCCCGGACATCGTCGTGACCGGCACGAGGGCCCCCAGGAACAGGTGCTTCCAGGTCACCACCCGCTTGGAGAGGCCCTTGCCGCGAGCCGTGCGGGCGTAGTTGAGGCCGATCACCTCGAGCATGGCGGCCCGCGTCGTGCGCATCATGGCCGCCCCGATCCCCAGGCCGAGGGTGAGGGCGGGGAAGAAGATCTGTTGCAGGTTGAGCCAGGGGTCCCGGGTGATGCTGACGAAGCCCTCGGAGGAAGGGAAGTAATGGAACTGCGATGCCAAGAAGGTCACCAGGCCGGTCCCGATAACGAAGCTCGGTATGCCCAGGCCGACGACCGAGGCGCCCTGGCCCACGCTGTCGACCAGCCGGCCCGGCTTGAGCGAGCCGAAGACGCCGAACAGCACGCCGATGAGCTCGCCGATGATCATGGAGACGAGGGCGAGCTCCAGGGTGATCGGGAGGGCGGCGCCCACCAGCGACGCCACCGAGGTGCGCGACGAGAGCGAAACGCCCAGGTTGCCCGTGAACATGGAGCCCAGCCACGACCCGAACTGCTGGAAGAAGGGCTCGCCCACCCCGTAGTAGTGGTTGAGGGCCACCAGCTGGGCGTGGCTCAGCAGGCCGGCGCTCACCCCGAGCTGGGCCGTCACGGCGTTGCCGGGGAGCAGCCGGAGCACCAGGAAGATGATCACCGCCACGCCGAACAGCGTGACCAGCATGCTGAGCAGGCGCCGCGCCATATTGATCAGCACGGGCGGTTCACCACGTCACCAGGGTAGAAGGGCGGGAAGGCGCCCACGGGGCCTCGACGACAGGTAAGCCGCCGTCGAGGCCCCGTGCTGGGCACCTGACCGTTCACGCCGCGGCAGCTACGAGAGCGTGGTCGATCGCAGGGAGGCCAGCGAGGTCGAGTTCGTCGGGGCGAGCTTGAAGCCGTGGACGGACGAGGTCACGGCGGCGTAGTCGTACGCCGTGAACAACCAGATCCACACTGCGTTCGACGTCAGCGCGTTGGAGAACTGCGTCCAAATGGCCTTGCGGGTGGCGGGGCTGGACGCCGTGTCGCCCTGGGCCAGGAGCTTCTGCAACACCGGGGAGCTGTAGCCAGCGGGCACGCCGAGGTTGGCGCCGGCGCCGAAGTAGCGGCCGTACATCGTGTACGGGTCGGGGTCGGCCCCGTTCCAGGCGAAGGCGGCCTGGAACTTGCCCTTCAGCCAGTCCTGGATATAGGCGTCCCCGGCGATGTTCTCGGGGTGCATGGTTATCCCGGCCTGCGCCAGTTCGGACTGCATGACGGTGGCCTGAGCGGCACTGGTCGGGTCCAGGTCGGTCGAGGTCAGCGCCGTGAAGGAGAAGCCGTTGGGGTCACCGGCCTTCTGCAGGTAGCTCTTGGCCATAGCGATGTTGGGGGTGGGGCAGACGGCCGAGACGGGGGAAGCGAAGACGCCGAGCGGCACCGGCCCTACCACCTGACCGGCTCCGAAGACGGCCTCGTTGAGCACGTCCTTGCGGTTGACGGCACAGGCGATGGCGAGGCGGTTGTCGACATTGGCCAGCGGGCCGGTCTTGTCCTGCAACATGAGCGCCCGGTAGGTGAGGTCGAGCACCTTCTGGCCCACGATGGGGGAGGGCAGGTGGGTGGCGATCTGCGGCTCGGTGAGCAGCCCGATCTGGACTGTGTTCGCCTCGACGGCCGAAGCGATGGACTGCTCGGAGGGGATCGTCTCGATCTTCACCGAGCCGAGGCTCACCTTGCCGCCCCAGTAGCTCGGGTTGGCTTTCATCACGAAGCTGTTGTCAGGGCTCCAGCTCGAGAACGCGAACGGGCCGGTCCCGTCGGGCGTCTTGGCCAGCGTGCCGGCCGTGATGGCCTTGGTCGACAGCATCGAGAGGTTGACCGAGGTGAGCCCGTCGAGCACCGAGCTGTCAGGCGTGCTCATCTGGAACTGCACGGTGTAGGGGCCGGTGGCCACGATCTTCTTCACGTTGGCCAGGAACGAGGCGGAGGCGTCGCCGGTCTTGGGGGCGAGCGCCCGGTCCAGCGAGGCGACGACGTTGGCCGAAGTGAACGTGGTGCCGTCGTCGAAGGTCACGCCTTGGCGGAGCTGGAAAGTAAGCAGCTTGTTGCCGTTGCTGTAGGTCCACTTCGTGGCCAGGTCGGGGACTAGTTGCAGCTTGGCGTTGTACTGCACGAGCTGGTCGTAGATCAGCGCCAGCGCCTGGAAGTCGAGGAAGTTGGTGACGACGTCGGGGTCGAGCTTCTGCACGCTCGAGGTGTCGCCGACCACGAGGGCACCGCCCGACACGGCCGGCACCCGCGCCGCTTGCGCGGTGGCGACGGAGCCGGAGACCACGCCACCCAACGTTGCCAGCATGCCGGCGCTGAGAACGAGCGCAACCCGGCTGCGGGCGACCCTTTTCCCGCTCTGCCTCTCGAGGACGGTTCTTCCGTTTAAACCCACTAAGCACCTCCCGGTACGGGTCGCGCCGCCGACGGAGCGACCTCGCGGCAAGTTATACCACTGGGCATTGGTCCGGTCAAGTAGCCTAGGTGGTTGCCTGTGGCCCACCGTTGGTCAACTGGGAGGTTTCAGCATGAAAGACTCAGGTCCATTAGGTGGCCGGGGGTACGCCCGGCCGGACGGGGCGGACTTGACTTCGAAAATTGGTCTGGTCCAATGATGGAGGACGAAGCGCGATGAAGGGGCTGCGGGGGACGCGATGATCAGTGCAATGGACGGGGGCACCGCCGGACGGTACGCCGGACAGCTGGAACAGCGGAGCCTCGAAACCGGGCAGCCGAAGTACCGGCTGCTCTATGACGCCCTCGTGGCGCTCATCCGGGCGCTGCCGCCGGAGTCGGGCATGCCGACCGAGCGGGAGCTGTGCGAGCGCTTCGGCGTCTCCCGGGGCACGGTCCGCCAGGCTCTGGACCGCCTCGAGGCCGAGCAACGCATCCACCGCCACCAGGGCAAAGGCACCTTTGTGGCCCGGCCCAAGATCGACCAGCTGCTGGAGCTGACGGGCCACACCGAGTTCGTCCGGGCCCGCGGCATGGCGTCGACCTCGCGCCTGATCGGCGTCACGAGAGGGCCGGTCGAACCCGATGTGGCGGCCATGATGGGGTTGGCCGAGGGGGACGAGATCCTCCAGATCGAGCGGGTGCGCCTGGCCGACGAAGAGCCCCTGGCGGTCGAGCTCCTCTTCCTGGACGCCCGGCGTTTCGATGGGATCGCGGCCGTGCTGGGCGAGTCGCAGTCGCTCTACCAGCTGCTGCGGGCCGGTTACGGCGTGGAGCTGGCCTGGGCCGAGGAGACGATCGAGGCCGTCGTGACCCCGGAGCGGGAGGCGGGCCTGCTCGGCATGGCGCCCGGCACGCCGGCGCTTTTGCTGTGCCGCCAGAGCTTCGACTCGGCCGGGCTGCCGATCGAGTTCGTGCGCTCGGTTTACCGAGGCGATCGCTTCCGCTTCCGCACCCGCCTGGAGCGGGCGGCGACCGCTGCGGCCGCCCCGCTGCCCCCGGCGGTCAAGTTGCGCCCGGCCACGACGGGTGACGCGGCCGGGCTGGCCCGGGTGTTCGTCTCGTCCTGGCGGGCCGGCTACGTCGGCATCGTGAGCGATGAGGTGCTCGACGCCCTCGACGAGGCCGACATCGCCGACTGGCTGTGGACACTGACCGCTTCCAACGGCCCCACCACCTGGGTGGCCCAGCGCGTGACCGCTACTGGTGGGGGCGAGATCGTGGCGTTCTCCCGCCACGGCGAGGACCCCGTGGACAGCCGCCGGGGGCATATCTTCTCGCTGTACGTGGCGCCGGCGGCGGGCGGGCGCGGTATCGGCACGGCGCTGCTCGAACACGACCTCAACCTCCTGTCCGAGCGAGGGCTCGTCACCGTCACGCTCTGGGTCTTCGAGGAGAACCGGGCCGCTCGCAGCCTGTACGCCTCGTTCGGTTTCGAACCGGACGGCGCCCGCCGCGTCGAGCCGAAGTACGGGGCGCAGGAGATCCGCCTCCGCCGTCCGGGGCCCGGGCCCGACAACGGGCGGGCGGCTGGCGCGCCGGGAGCCCTATCGTGACCGGCCACCCCGGCCACCCCGGCCACCCCGGCCACCTCGGCCACCTCGGCCACCCCGGCGATCCCGGCCAGCCCGGCGATACCGGCCACCCCGGCGATCCCGGC
>PMLI01000329.1 GCA_003158835.1 Acidimicrobiaceae bacterium | reverse complement strand
AGTGGCCTGACCCTGTTCCTGCACGGGCCCGTTCAGGCCTGGGACAGCGGCCGGTGGTTGGCTCCGCAGCCGGTACCGGGCTGGATGGTCACTTCTATCGGCCGGCCCTGGCCCTTGATCGTCCTTCCCTACGGGTCGCACCCACCACCCCAGAGCCAGCAGGGCAATCCTTTCGATCTGGTGACCGGATCCGTCCCGGGGGCGGGGTTCGTCCTCCTGCGCCCGCCTTCCGGACCACCCCAGCCGAGCGGGGCTTTCCAGTCCGTCGGCCAATCCGCCGGCTCCCCGCAACCAGCCCAGACCGGTTCGTACGGGGCGGCAACGGGCGGCCTTGCCACCGGCGCCCCCCCGGCCTGGACNNCCCGGCGGTCCCGTGCCCGGCGGCCTTGCCCAAGGCGGCCCGGCTCCGGGCGGGCCGCCGTCCTTTGGTGGACCGGCGACCTTCGTCCAAAGCTCTCCTGCGCCCCCCCCGGCGACGCCCGTTCCCCAGCCGCTGGCAGCTGAGGGGGGACCGGTCGACCTGCGCCGCGCCGCCCTGTCCGGGGCCGCTCCCCTGCGGCTGGCTTCCAACCCGGTCAACCCCTTGGGCGACAAGCCCGAGGTGCCGGGCGTCCGCTGCGAAAAGGGCCATTTCAACCACCCGAAGGCGTCCAACTGCATGCGCTGCGGGCGGCCCATCCCGGCTGGCACGCCCCAGGCCAGCGGGCCGAGACCGTCGATCGGCGCCCTGCTGGCCGACGATGGTTCGGTCTGGGGGCTCTCCCGCGGCTACCTCGTCGGTGCCCAACCAGGAGTGGCGGACGACGTACAGTCGGGCGCCCTTGCGCCCATCTCCATGCGCTCGGGACCAAACCACTCCATGGGCCCTGTCCATGCCGAGGTCCAGGTCCGGGGCTGGTCTGCGTACGTCGTCGACCGGGGCGCCGACGGCGGCACGTGGCTACAGAGCCCCGGTTCCCAGGGCTGGGACAAGCTGGCCCGCAACGAGCAACGGGAGTTGCCCAACGGGTCCCACGTCTCTTGCGGGGGCAGGGTTCTCACCTATTTGTCGGCCTGGCCGGCCTGAGGCCCGAACGGTACGGCACCCGGCGCCGGGCGGTTACCCGCCCAGCAGCTTGTCGTACTTCGGGCACATCACGCCCACCGCAGCCGATATGACGACCCCCAGGTCGCCCGGCGGCAAGGTTACGTTCCCTTCGACAAGCGGTAAGCGGTCCCCCAGTTCCTCGACCGACGCGCCGGACTCGAGATCGCCGCATATGGCCTGTCCCAAGCTGATCAACTGGGGCCCCGATCGGTAACTGCCTATGCCGGGAGCCTGGCTGTAAACGGAGTCGAGGAAGGCCTTTTGGTCACTGTCGCTCGTGACCACGCGGCCGCCACAGCCAGCCAAAAGAGCCCCCAGTACCGTGGCGACGACCAGCCGGCGGAACGGCACAGGCCGCATCATAGAACCTGGCACGAGATGAGGCACCAGTGGCCGTATTACCACGNNGCCGTGGCGTATTATCGTCAACAAGGCCTTGAACGAGCGCCCCCAGGAGCCATCAAGAAGAGTGCCAGTAAAGAGCATGTACGAACGCCTGGGCGGCATGGCGTTTTTCGAGATGCTCACGGAGCGGTTCTATGGGAGTGTGGCTACCGACGAGGTGCTACGGGCCCTCTACCCCGAAGACCTCGAAGCGCCCAAACGGCACCTGTGCCTATTCCTGGCCCAGTTTTGGGGCGGCCCCCGGGACTATGACGAGCTGCGCGGCAGTCCCGCGCTGCGGGCCAGGCATCAGCCGTTCCGAATCGGTGCCCGCGAGCACGACGCTTGGATCCAGCACATGACGGCCGCAATGCAAGACACCGGGATCGGGGCCCTGGAAGAGACCCAGCTGCTGAGCTACTTCAAGTCTGTGGCCAGCCACCTCGTCAACACCCACGATGCCATAGATCTGGACGTGAGCGAGCAGGGGCCCGCACCGGGCTCCGAACGTCCCCAACCCGCCGACGAGCCGACCCGATAAGCGAGGCCGGATAAGCGAGGCCGGGTAAGCGAGCTCCCCGGGGCCAAGGGTTACCCTGGCAGGATCGTGGCCGCTCCTTCCCCTGAGATCGACCGGACCGGGCGCGCCCGACGCCAGCCCACCGGACGGCCCCTGATGTTCCAGTTCTGGCACTCCCGGCGCCGGCCCCCCTTGGTGGCTGACATTCAAGGGACCGGCCGGCCTGTGGTGCTCCTGCACGGCCAGCCCGGCTCCGCCGGCGACTGGGGGCTGGTGGCGGCCGACCTCGCTCGGGACCACCGGGTCATCGTCCCGGACCGGTTGGGCTACGGGCGCACGGCAGGACACGCCGCCGGTTTTGCCGCTAACGCCAACGCCGTCGTCAAGCTCCTGGGCTCGCTCGGCGTGGGGCCGGCACTGGTCGTCGGACATAGCTGGGCGGGAGGGATCGGGATAGCGCTGGCCCTGGACTTCCCCGAGCCCGTGGCCGGCCTGGCGCTGATCGCATCTGTGGCGCCGGGCGACCCGCCGGGGGCCCTCGACCGGCTCCTGGCCCTCCCCGTGGTGGGCACGGCGCTGGCCGCGACCACCCTGAGCACCGCCGGAGGCGTGCTCTCGTGGGGCCCGGGCCGGGCCTTCGCCGACTGGCGGATGCGCGGCCACTCCGAGGCGCAGCTGGCCGATCTGACGCGGTCATGGCGCAGGCGCGCCACCTGGGGTAGCTTCGCCGTCGAGCAGCGGGCGCTGGTCCATGAGCTGGCGGCGATGGCGCCCCGCCTGGCGTCTATCACCGTCCCCACCGTCGTGGTCACCGGCCGCCTCGACCGGGTCGTCCCGGCCGCGACGGCCCGCCGGCTGGCAGCCGCCATCCCCGGCACGGTATTGGAGGTAGTGCCCGGCGGTGGCCACCTGTTGCCTCAGCTACAACCCGAGACGGTGGCATCGGCCATCAGGCGGCTGGAAAGTCGCTGTCTCTGACAACCGCGGCCCGGAGCTCATTTGCTACTGGTGCTGCGGACCGGCTTTCCTTCGAGCGCCGCCGTTAGGAGCCGGGCGGCGTTTATAAAGGCCACGTGCGTGAAGGCCTGGGGGAAGTTACCGACCAGGCGCTTGCAGCCGGTGTCGTACTCCTCCGAGAAAAGGCCAAGGTCGTTGGCCACCCCTCGCACGCGTTCGAATAACTCGCGTGCCTCCTCCGCCCGGCCGAGCAGTGCCAGGCATGAGACGAGCCACAGGGAACAGGGCAGGAAAGTGCCCTCGCGGCCGGGCAGGCCGTCCACGCCGGAGTCGTTGCGGTACCGCATCACGAAGCCGTTCAGCATGAGGTCGCGCTGGACGGCCTCGATGGTGGCGACGATGCGGGGGTCGGAAACGGGCAGGAACCCGACCAAGGGCGCCATCAGGATGCTGGCGTCCATCTCGGCGGAGCCATAGGCCTGCGTGAAGGCGCCTACTTCTTGGTTGAAGCCCCGGGAGCACACCTGGGCATGGATCAAGTCGCGCACCTCGCGCCACCGTTCGACGGGCCCGTCGAGGCCGTCCCGCTCGACGGCCTTGACCCCCCGGTCCATCGCCACCCAGGCCATGACCCGGGAAAAGACAAGCGGCTGCGGAGGGCCTCTCATCTCCCAGATCCCCTGGTCAGGCTGGTCCCAGTGCTGTTCGACGAACTCGAGCAACGCGCGCTGCAAATCCCATATGGCGCCCGCGGCGGCGATGCCCTGGGACCGGGCCACGTCTATGGCCAGCATGAGCTCCCCGAACACGTCCAGCTGGAACTGCAGGGATGCGGCATTCCCGACCCGCACCGGGCTCGACCCCTCATAGCCGGGCAGCCAATCGATCTCCACCTCGGGTAGTCGCCGCTCCCCGGCCACGCCGTACATGATCTGCATCTGGGCCGGGGTACCGGCGACAGCGCGCACAAGCCACCACAACCACGCCTCCGCCTCCTCCCGGCACCCCGCTTCGACCAGTCCGTCTATGGTCAGCGTGGCATCCCGCACCCAGCAGTACCGGTAGTCCCAGTTGCGGGTGGCCCCCAGGGCCTCGGGCAACGAGGTGGTAGGGGCGGCCACAATACCCCCGGTGGGCGCGTACGTGAGAGCTTTCAGGCACAGCAGCGAGGTCTGCACCATATCCTCCCATTCGCCGTGTACCTGGACGAGCCGTTCCGACCACTCCTGCCAGTACGCCACTGTGCCGGCCAAGGCGCCGTCATTGTCGACTTCCCGGCCGGCCTCTTCGTAGGAGGGGGCCCAGTGCAGGCGGAAGTCGAAGGACTCGCCCTGCTTGACGACGAACGCTCCCTCGTGGCGCATGTGCTCGCCCTTGAGAGGAACGGGGGACTCGACCTCCATGGCGTCCGGGCCCGCCACCGCCCTGATGCCATTGCCTTTCTGGACGACCCATGGGACTTGAGAGCCGTACTCGAAGCGAATAATCAGTTCGGTGGTCATCTCGACACTTCCGCGCACCCCTTCGACCCTCCGGTGGACCCGGGGCCGGTGGTGCCGGGGGGGCATGAAGTCCGTGACCCGGACGGTACCGCCCGGCGTGTCCCATTCCTGCACCAGGACCAGGGTGCCCTTCCGGTAAGAACGGCGGTTGGCCGGCCCGCCGGCCTTGGGCGCCAGCAACCAACGACCGTGGTCGGGCGACCCCAGAAGGGCGGCGAAGCAAGCGGCGGAGTCGAAACGGGGCACGCACAGCCAGTCGAGCGAACCGTCCCGCCCCACCAGGGCCGCCGTATGAGTGTCGCCGATCAGGGCATAGTCTTCGATCCGCTGGCCCACGGAGGGCCAGCCTAGAAGCCTTCAGACGGACAAGAAGCGGCGCACGGCGAACCCCGAGCCGCCCGTCCCCACCAAGGTGCCCAGGGCGACGACGAAGATCCCCGTCAGCAATGCTTCGTGGGAGCTCACATACAGAGGTTGGTCCGGGACCAAGGGGTTGCTACCGGTGAACGACGCCAGCGTGTCGCGGGCCAGGTAGGTGATGAAGAAGGCGATGAGCGCGCCCACCAGGCCTTCCACCAATCCCTCGAGCATGAACGGCACACGGATGAACCAGTTGGTGGCACCGACCAGCTTCATGACCGCCACCTCCCGCCGGCGGGCGAAGATGGCCAGCTGGATCGTGTTGACGACCAGGGCTATCGCCCCCAGCATGACGCCACCGGCGACCACCAGGGCAACATTGCGGAGGGTGGCGAACCGGGCCAGCTCCTCCTTGATCGCCTGACCTGGATAGCCGACGTTGAGGACACCGGGCTGCTTGTTGAGCTGGCTCGCCAGTTGGGCCACGTTCTGGGCCTTGGCCGGCACGCAGCGGAAGGACGGCGGCATCTTCTGCACCGTCATGACCTTCAGCATGTCGGGCTGGCCACTGAACATCGACCGGAACTCCGCATAGGCCTGGGCCTTGTCCACGAAATGGCACGACCTGACTTCCTCGGGCACCATCCCGGCCAGCTGCTGGCGCAGCCCGGTGATCTCCTGGGCGCTGGCATCGGCGTTTATGAAGACGACGAGCTCGACCCCGCCCTGGTACTGCACCGTGGCCTGATTGATCGCCTGGCGCATGATCAGCACCCCGCCGAGAGCCGTGAGCGACACAGCCATGGTGACGATGGCAGCGACCGTCATGACTATGTTGCGGGCCAGGTTGCCCCCCGTCTCGCGCAGTACGTACGGGCTTGCGAACGACACTCGTGCTCCCTGGGTTGTCTGTACGGGCCGCCGGCCGCCTACGCGTCCACCATACCGTAGACACCCCTGGCCTGGTCCCGTACCACTGTCCCGTGGTCAAGCTCGATGACCCGCTTGCGCATGGCGTCGACGACATCTTGCTGGTGTGTCGCCATTACGACCGTGGTGCCGTACTGGTTTATGCGTTCCAAGAGGCGCATGATCCCGGCCGTGGTACCCGGGTCAAGGTTGCCGGTGGGCTCATCGGCCAGGAGGATCAGAGGGCGGTTGACGAAGGCGCGGGCCACGGCCACCCGTTGTTGCTCACCGCCTGAGAGCTCGTTGGGCCGCCGCCCCATCTTCTCCCCCAGCCCGACCAGTTCCAGGATCTGAGGCACCTGTGAACGCACGAAGTGCCGCGACCGGCCGATCACCTCCAGCGCGAACGCCACGTTCTCATAGACGGTCCGCTCCGGCAACAGCCGGTAGTCCTGAAAGATACAGCCGATAT
>PMLI01000340.1:2807-7795 GCA_003158835.1 Acidimicrobiaceae bacterium | reverse complement strand
TACTCGGCCTGCCACTGGTGCCATGTCATGGCCCACGAGAGCTTCGAGGACGACGAGGTGGCAGAAGTGCTCAACACGGGCTTCCTGGCCGTCAAGGTCGACCGGGAGGAGCGCCCGGACGTCGACGCCGTCTATATGGAGGCGGTCCAACTCGTCAACGGCGGCGGCGGATGGCCCATGACGGTGCTGGCCCTGCCCGACGGCCGCCCTTTCTGGGCCGGCACCTACCTGGGCAAGGCCGCGTTCCTGCGGCTCCTGCACCACGTGGACGAACTGTGGCACACCCAGCGCCCGTCGATCGAGGATGACGCCTCCCGCCTATCGGAGGCGGTCCGCGGCGGGGCCGAGCTGCCCGCCCCCACCCCGCCGGCCACCACCACCGGCCCCGCCCCGGCCGTTACTGCCCTGGGGGCCGAGGCATTGGCCCGGGCGGCGCAGGCCCTGCTGGCCCGGTTCGACCTCGAGTGGGGCGGCTTCGGGACGGCCCCCAAGTTCCCCCAGCCCGGTGCGCTCGACGCCCTGGCCCAGTACTGGTGGCGGTCCGGGGAGACCGGCGTCCTCGAGGCGTTGTGCCGGACGCTCGACGCCATGAGCTCCGGCGGCATCTACGACCACCTCGGTGGCGGCTTCGCCCGCTACAGCACCGACCGGTACTGGCTTGTCCCCCACTTCGAGAAGATGCTGTACGACAACGCCCTGTTGGTGCGCGCCTACACCCAGGCCTGGCAGTTGACGGCCGCCCCCCGCTACCGCCAGGTGGTGGAGGAAACCGTCGGTTACCTGCTCAGCCCGCCCCTGCGCCTGCCGGCCGGGGCCTGGGCGTCGGCCGAGGACGCTGATAGCGAAGGCGAGGAGGGCCGCTACTACGTCTGGTCGCGCCGCGAGATCGACCAGGTCGCCGGCCCCGGCGCGGCCGAGTGGTACGGCGCCACGGCCGCCGGGAACTGGGAGGGCAAGAACATCCTGTGGCGCCCGGAGTTGGGCGACCTGGAGCGCCCGGCCGACATCGAGCAAGCCCGGCACAGGTTGCTCGAGCGCCGGTCCGCCCGCCCCCGCCCCGGCCTCGACGACAAGGTGCTCACGGAGTGGAACTGCATGGCCGTCGCCGCCCTCGCCTACGCCGGACGGTCCCTGGACCAACCGTCGTGGGTGGTCGCCGCCACCGAGACGGCGGAGCTCCTGCTCCGGGAGTTGCGCGACGGTACCGGCCGGTGGCTGCGGTCCTGGTCCTCGGGCTCGGCCGGGCCGCCGCCCCTGGCGTGCTCGGCCGACTATGCGTGGCTGGTGGAGGCGTTCACGCTCCTTTCCGAAGCCACGGGGGAGGCCCGATGGGTACGTGAGGCCCGGGCCGCCGCGGACAGCCTCATAGATCTGTTCTGGGACCACCGCAGTGGCGGTTTCTTCACCACCGGGAACGACGCCGAGCAGCTCATCGCCCGTATGAAGGACATCCACGACGGTGCCGTCCCCTCCGCCAACGCCACCGCCGCCTTGGCCCTGGCCCGCCTGGGGGAACTTACCGGGGAACGCCGCTACGAGGACGTGGCCCAAGCCACGGTGCGGGCCCTGGGACCGGCCCTGGCCATCAGCCCCGCCGCCTTGGCGGGCACGGCGGTGGCAGCCGATTACCTGTCCGGGCCGCGGCGCCAGGTCGTCGTCGCCTCGACCGACCAAACCCTGGTGCGCCCGGTCTGGACGCGCTACCTTCCGGGCACGGTGCTGGCTTGGGGGGAGCCCTACGGGTCGCCGCTCTGGCAGGGGCGTGACGATGCCGCCGCCGCCGGTTCGGTATTTGTGTGCGAGGGCTACACGTGCCGGCGGCCGGTCCGGGACGCGGCCGAGGTGGCGGCCCTGTTGGGCGCAGCGCGACCATCCACCTATGGCGCCGGCTAAAAGGGCACCATGGAAGGGGTGCTCACCAGTCCGAGCCTTCGTGCCCCACTGCGGACCATGCCGATCCGCCATGACGAGCCCGGGACGGCATTGCGCCTCATGGTCGTCGCCACCGGCGAAAACCACTGCATAGGGATAGATCTCGCCTCTGGCGCCTTGGTGCGGGCCTGGTCGCCTCAGCCCGTCGACTCCCGCCTCCAGCCCTATGACCTCGTGAAGGTCGTCGTCGCCGATGACCCCGACCTCGTCCCGGACCCGGCCCAACCGGAGGCAATCGTCATCGCCGCTACCCCCAATCTCTCAGGCCGCCTCACGGGCCGGCCGGCCCAGCGCTTGATCCGGCCGCTGCTGCACCCCGAGAACACACCGCTGCTCGGCTCGTACGGGCCCACGGTCCCGTTCTGGGAGCGCCGCCCCGACCATCCTTCGGTCGCCCTGGCCGAGCCGGGCGCCCCCTTGGTCGTCACGGTGGAGCCCGACGGGTTGTGGTGCCACTTCCCCTGGGACGGGCGCCCGCAGGTGCTGGCCTGCACCGACCCACGCCTAGCCGCTTCGCTGTACCGGACGCGAAAGACCATGACAGGCGTGCGGCCGGGAACGCATTTAGTGGTAGCTCTGCAGCCGCCGGTCGACGGCTACTGCCACAAGGTCGTCGAGGCGCTGGTCCCCCGCCGCTAAGACTTGAAGCCGGTGGCGAGCTCCTCCGACATGGCCCAGCCGAAGACGATCAGGGCGTCCCGCCGGGCACCGTCCATGGCCTCCATGAGCTCGGCCACCTTGGCGTCGACGCCTTCTGAGTCCTCGGGTTCGTAGTCGAACACGGGGCAGGGCGAGCCATCGCCGCGCACCACGAAACTGCGGTCGTCAACCTTGCCCTCCGCCCCAAAACGCTTGGCCAAGCGCCGCGACCAGGCCCGTTCCTCCCCCGAGACCTTGTAACCGGGGCGAGGACAGATCTCTTCCAGACCGGAGAAGGCAGCGAAACCTCCCGGTTCGCGCAAGCGGGTGGCCACGAGCACGTCCTCGTCCGGGAAGGCGAGGACCGCCTTGCGGAACTGGTCGGCGCGCAGCGCGTCGAGAACGGCCTCCCTTTCAGTGCAGCGCTTCACGGACACCAGGCCCCAGAGCACGCACGGGGTGCCCCCGATGCGCTCGAGCGTGCAGAACGAGAACCCGAGCAGGTGAGCCTCGGCACGGACCTGAGTGACCAGCACCCATTCGTCTCTCTGCTTGGAGAGCAGGCCGATATCCAGGCCGGCCGGCCCGTCCGCGACGATGTCGGCCATGTCGGCCAGCTCTCCGTCTGAAAGGGCAGTGCAATCCTTGGTCTCGACATCAAACGTCATGTCGGCTACTCACTCCTCACTAGCTGGCGACCAGTTTAAAGGTTAGCCGCTCCGAACGCCTCCGTTCCACAAACAGGCAGGTCCGAGCAGTACACGCAGCTCGGCCAGAAGCCCTGGGCTGGCGTCGACATTGAACCCCTGAGCCAGGCGCACGACCTTCGTGCCCACGTGGAGGTACACGGGCGAGGCCCCGGGGTGCTCGCTCAACAGCTCCCGCAACCGGGCCAGACGGCCGTCGTCCAGAGCCCCCTCGGCCACTACGACGTGCAGGGGTTCGGCACCGTCCAGGACGAGCTGCGGGCGCTTGAGCTCCGAGCAGATCAATTTGGGCACGTCGTCGCGCAGGTCGAGCCGCCCCTTGACGCACACGACGGCGTCGTCGGCCAGGAGGTAACCCATCGTGGTCATCGTGCGGGGAAAAACGAACACCTCGATCGAGGACTGCAGGTCTTCGAGCACGAACGTGGCCATGAGCTCACCCCGCTTGGTGTACTTGCGGGCCAGACCGGTGACCACTCCGCCCACCCAGCGGTCGCCGGTCCAGCCCCCGGCCCCACCCCCATGGCCACCGCCCCCATGGCCACCGCCCCCGTTGCCACTGCCGCCGTAGCCACCGACTGGGACGCCGGCACCGCCTGGCTCGTTCCCCGCGCCCGCCTCGCGCCCGGCGCCCTCTTCCCGCAGGACGAGGATGGTGCAGTCGGCGTGGCGCCGCAACGCCGCCTCGGCCCCGACCAGAGGGTGGTCGCTCACGTACAGGCCCAGCATCTCTTTCTCGAACGAGAGCTTCGTATGCTTGTCGAACTCATTGTCCGGGATGGGCACCCGCGTGTCGTCGAAGAACTCGGCTCCGCCCGCCTCCCCGAACAGGCTGAGCACCCCCTGGTCCGCTTCCCGGCGCCGGGCCAGGGTGCGGTCGACCACTTGCTCGAACACCAGGCACAAGCCCTGGCGGGGATGGCCCAGCGAGTCGAAGGCCCCGGCTTTGACCAGGGACTCGACGGTGCGTTTGTTGAGCACGACCGGGTCGACCCGGCGGCAGAAGTCGTAGAAGTCGCCGAACGGCCCCCCCGCCCCCCTCTCGGCCACTATGCGCTCGACCAGGCCCTCGCCCACGTTGCGGATGGCCGACAAGCCAAAGGGGACCACGCCGCGGTCCTGGCCCTTGACCGCCCGCACCGCCGTGAAGTCCGAGGTCGAGAGGTTGATGTCCGGCACCAGGACCTCGATGCCCATCGACCGGCACTCGCTCAGGTACACGGCCATCTTGTCCTTGTCGTCCTTCACGCTGGTGAGAAGGCAGGCCATGTACTCGACCGGGTGATTGGCCTTGAGCCATGCCGTCCAGTAGGCGACCAGGCCGTAACCGAAGGCATGGCTCTTGCCGAAGGCGTAGTCAGCGAACGGCTCGATTATGTCGAACAGGGCCGTGCCGATCACCCGGCCGTAGCCGGTGCGCTCGCAGCCGTCCACGAACTTCTGGCGCTCCTTGGCCATGATCTCANNACCTTCTTGCCCGCCGCTTTGCGCAGGGTCTCGGCCTCTACCAGCGTGTACCCGGCGAAACGCTGGGCCACCCGCAGCATGGACTCCTGGTAGATCATGAGGCCGTAGGTGTCGCTCAAAACGTCGGCCATATCGGGGTGAAGGTAGGTGATGGGCTTGCGACCGTTTTTCCGGTCCGCATAATCGTTGTGCATGTTGGCGGCCATGGGCCCGGGGCGGTACAGCGCCACCAGGGCGGCCACG
>PMLI01000340.1:0-2760 GCA_003158835.1 Acidimicrobiaceae bacterium | reverse complement strand
TGCGCAGGCCCAGAAAGTCCATCTTCAGCAGCCCGAGCTCTTCGACGGCGTGCATTTCGTACTGCGTCACGATGGGCGCGTCTTCGGGCCTGCCGCCCGGCTCGGGCTTTCGTTGCACGGGGAGGTGCTCAGTCAGGGGGTCGTTGGAAATCACGACCGCGGCGGCGTGGATACCGTCCTGGCGCCGCAGGCCCTCGAGGCCCTTGGCCACGTCGACCACCCGTTTGACGTCGGGGTCGGTGTTGTACGTCTCACGCAGCTCGGTGGCGACCTTGTAGCCGTCCGCGTGCTTGGCGCCCTCCTCGAAACACGCCCACAGCGGGGTGTCACGGCCCATCACCAGAGGAGGCATCAACTTGGCTATGCGGTCCCCCACGCTGTAGGGGTAACCGAGCACCCGGGCCGCGTCCCGCACCGCCGCCCTGGCTTTGATGGTCGAGAACGTGACGATCTGGGCCACGTGGTCCGGGCCCCATCGCTCCGAGGCGTAGCGGATCATCTCGCCCCGGTAGCGCTCGTCGAAGTCCATGTCGATGTCGGGCATCTGCTTGCGGCCCGGGTTCAAGAACCGTTCGAACAGGAGGTCGTAACGGATCGGGTCGAGGTCGACGATGCGCAAGCAGTAGGCGACGCAGCATCCGGCGGCGCTGCCCCGGCCCGGCCCCACCCGTATTTTTTGCTGGCGGGCGTAATGGATGAGATCCCAGCACACCAGGAAATAATCGGAAAAGCCCATCGACGCCACGACCCCGAGCTCGTAGTCGAGCCTTTCCCCCACCTGCGCCGGGACAGGCGCCCCATAGCGCTCCTCCGCCCCCCGGTAGGTCAGGTGGCGCAAGTACTCGTCCGAGCTGTGGAAGCCTTCGGGCAGGGGAAAGGCGGGCAGCTTCGACTTGCCCAGCTCGATGTTGACGTCGGCCCGTTCGGCCACCCACAGCGTGTTGTCGCAGGCGTCGGGGTAACTCGAGAAGAGGGCTCGCATCTCCCCCGCCGTCTTCAGGTAGTGCTCGGAACCCTCGAACCGGAAACGCTTGGGGTCGTCCATGCTCGAGCCTGTCTGCACGCACAAAAGAGCATCGTGGGCCAGGTGGTCGTCGCGGGTGGTGTAGTGGCTGTCGTTGGTCGCCAGCAAGGGCGCCCCGATGCGCTGGGCTATCTCGACCAGTTGGGGGTTGGTCTTGCGCTGCTTTTCCAGCCCGTGGTCCTGCAGCTCGACGAACAGGCTGTCGCGCCCGAAAATCTCCTGCAGACGGGCGGCATGGGCAGTGGCCAACTCGACGTCGCCCCGCAAGAGGGACTGGTTGACCAACCCACCCAGGCACCCCGTGGTGGCAATCACCCCTTCGTGGTAGCGCTCGAGCAGCTCCCAGTCGACGCGCGGCTTGTACCAGTAGCCGGAGAGGTAGGCCTCCGAGGACAGTTTCAAGAGGTTTTTGTAGCCCCGGTCGTTCTCGGCCAAAAGCGTCAGGTGATAGTAGAGCTTGTCACCTGCCTCCACCTCGCCGCCCGTGTCGTCCATGCGGCCCCGGCGCAACGGGCGTTCCAGGCGGCTCTCGCCCGCCATGTACGCCTCTATACCGATGACCGGCTTGATCCCCGCCTCGTGGGCCGCCTTGTAGAAGTCCAGGACGCCGTACATGTTCCCGTGGTCGGTGATCGCGATCGCAGGCTGGCCGTCGGAGGCGGCCCGCTTCACGACCTCGTCCACCCGGGCGGCGCCGTCCAGCATCGAGAACTCCGTGTGCAGGTGTAGGTGGGCAAACGACGCGCTCACGTCCCGGGCCACCTCCTTGTCTCATCGCCCCCATGCAGGCTTGTCTCATCGCCTACATGCCGGGCCCACAGGTACCTGTGGCAATCCTGTGGACAATTACAGCGTTGTTGTTTTGTTCCAACTTAGCGCGCCGCGCCAAGCCCGGGCGAGGTCGGCCACGGCCCCGCAGGGCCTTGTGTGGTTAC
Organism: Acidimicrobiaceae bacterium; assembly: GCA_003158835.1. Lineage (GTDB taxonomy): Bacteria > Actinomycetota > Acidimicrobiia > Acidimicrobiales > Palsa-688 > Fen-671. The sequence continues at coordinate 801 of PMLI01000340.1, read as the reverse complement.
CCGCAGGGCCTTCTGTGGTTAGAGGTAGTTCCCCGGCATGGGCCGGTCCTCGGGCTCGGGGGCGCCGAACTGGCCCATGGGCAGGCCCCGGCGGCGCGCCTCTTCCATCTGCGCCCGCTGCGCCATCTGCTGGGCAAAAAGGGTCGCCTGGATGCCGTGGAACAGGCCTTCGAGCCAACCCACGAGCTGCGCCTGGGCCACCCTGAGCTCGGAATCGGTCGGCACGCTCTCGGGATGGAAAGGCGGCGCCATGCGGGTGAGCTCATCGCTCAGGTCGGGGGACAAGCCCTCCTGCAGCTCGCGCAGCGAAGTGTCGTAGACCCGCCGCAAGCGGATGCGGCTCGCCTCGTCGAGGGGCGCCTGGCGCACCTCCTCGAGCAGCTGGCGGATCATCGACCCGATACGCATCACCTTCGCCGGCAGCTCTACTGTTTCGTGTTCCTCGCCTGCCGGGCGCGGGACGGATTTGGAAGCAAGATCAGGCAGGGCCGGGACCACGGTCACCTCGGCCCCATTGTCGCTGGGGTTGTTCGTCACGCTGCCATCTTGGCGCATCGGCAGAGCCAGCCCGCGCCCGGGGCCGCGCCTTCCCGCCCCGGAGCCCTACCCGGCCCGGCCCGCCCCACCCGTGACCCCGGCCAGCGCCCGCGCCTCCCAGATCCCGAGCTGGCCCGCCGCCACCACGAACTCCACCTCTGTTCCGGCTGCGATGCTCCTCGACCCGTCGACGATCTCGGTGCAATGGAAGGGAAATCGGCGCCCGTCGCCAGCCCGCACCTCTCCCAGGCCGGCCTCCTGGTC
>PMLI01000190.1:10485-11062 GCA_003158835.1 Acidimicrobiaceae bacterium | reverse complement strand
CGGCAACTTGGCGCCGAATACGGCGCCCACCGCTCCCGCGCCGGTCGCCGAGGGAGCTACGGTCCCAATGCCGCCAGTGTCCCACGCCATCAGGAAACGACTGTTGGGGACGGAGTAGGTGACCCCCGGGCTCTTCCCGGCGGCACCGTTGCTCCACGCCATGGCGGCACCGACATACAACCCTCCGCCGGCAGGCACGCTCAGCGAGGGGAAAGGCGAGCTCGAGTTCCCGTCCGTCACCAAAGACCAGGATGCGCCGGCGCCGGCGGCGAACTCATGGACGGCCACATCCGCATCCCGCGGCGTGCCGTTCCAGGCGATGCCCAGCGTCGAGGCACTCGTGGTGGCCGCCCGGCCGTACCAGATCTGCATGATGCGGCTGTCGGCACCGTCGTAGAAGGGGCTCCCCGCCGGGGACCACGAAGCCGCCCCGCCCCCGTAGACGCCGGTCACGTGGTCGGACCACGTGTCGTTGATGACGGACACGACAAGGAGGTCGTACTGGTTCCGAGGGGTGACCGGGGCGCTGTACCAACTGCTCCCGAGATAACCGGTGTGGAGGAGCAGGGAGCCGGCG
>PMLI01000190.1:0-10460 GCA_003158835.1 Acidimicrobiaceae bacterium | reverse complement strand
GGCGCGGCGAGCGGCGCGGCGGCGGCGGGAGGTTTGCACGAGCCCGGCATTTTGCGCGTCAACGGGTGTGAAAAAATAGGGCATCCTTTACCATCGGCATGTGCCCCCTGCCGCATGGGAGGTCCTAGGTCCCTATGAGCGTGGCACCTGGGCCCTAACGGCCCAGGAAAAACCTAGTAATTTTGTGTCATTCTCGCGTGTTTGGCCTCTTTGTACGCGAATAGGACGAGCATGAAACCGGCGATTATCGCCCGCGACCAAATAGCATGAAATAAAGGGCCCGGCGGGACGATGTCAGCCCGCGTAATTTTGCCGCGCTCGGAGAGCAGCGACGCCATAAGGACCTCGAGCGACGAGCCCCGAGGCCTCAGGCCTCAATGGCCGGGGCCCGACCCGGCACAACGACCCGGCGGTGCCGGAGATCACTGAACCGGCATTGGTTGGGCCGAACTGCCATGTGCGGCTTCGAGATCGTCGAAAATTTCCAATACCGGCCGTCCCGTGACATTGACGCCGGGCGCCGCTTCCCGAGAGACTGACGTAGCCGACACCTGGCTCATCCCGGAGGACGACGTCCGTGACAGACGATAATCAGCAACAGCCGGTGCTCGTGGTAACCGGCGCCGCCAACGGTATCGGGAAGGCGACCGTGGCAAGGATGGCGGGGGCAGGATGGTTCGTCGTAGGCGTCGACCGGGACCGGGCCGCCCTGGAAGGGGCTCTGGGCGGGGTAGACGGTACCGCCGTGGCCGGTGACGTCCGCGACATCGAGGTCCTGCACGAAGCCCGTTTGGTGGCCGAGCGTAACGGCCGGCTGCGGGCCTGGGTCAACAACGCCGCCATGGTCCGTCTGGCGCCCCTGCACGTCATGGAGCCGGCCGTCATCGACGAGATGCTGGACATCGACCTGCGGGCCGTCGTCTTCGGCGTCCGGGAGGCGCTTGGTTCCTTCCTCGGGCACGGCGTACCGGGGGCGATCGTAAACGTCTCCTCGGTCCACGCCCGGGGAGGCTTCCCCGGCTATGGCCCGTACGATACCGCCAAAGGCGGGATAGAAGCGCTGACCCGGTATGTCTGCGTGGAGTACGGCCACCTCGGCGTGCGCTGCAACGCAGTCGCGCCGGGGGCGGTGAGCACGCAGTTCGACGCCCGGGCCAGGCTCGAGGTACCCGGTCGCCCCACGTTCGTGTCAAACGCCGCCCTCCTTGGTCCCATGCTGCGCACCAGTCAGCCCCCCGAGATCGCCGAGGCCATCGCCTTTCTTATCGAGGGCGCGCCCGTGTCGGTCAACGGCCACACCCTGGCCGTGGACAACGGGATGTCGGCCCGGAACTACGCCTTTCCTCCTGACGACGCGGTGGCGTTCACGACAGGCGCTTGGTGACCTGCCAGGCGTCCGCGCCGGGACGCTAGCCGCTATGGAAAGCTCCCTGGAAGCCAAGACCGCCGTCGTCACCGGCGCCTCGAGCGGGATCGGGCTGGCCATAGCCCAGAGCCTGGTCGCCTCGGGGATGAACGTCGTCCTCGGTGCCCGCTCAACTGAGAAACTCGACCGTGTGGCCCGTGGCCTGGGTAGGAGGGCAACCGCGGTGACTACCGATGTGAGGTCCGAGGACGGCACCGCCGCCCTCGTCCGTACCGCTGTAGACCTCCATGGGGGGATCGATGTCCTGATCGCCAACGCCGGTGTGTACATCGGGGGGGAGTTTGCGGGCGGGGACCTCCCCGGGTTCCTGGATTTGATCGACACCAACGTCGGCGGGGTCATCCGGACCGTCTACGCCGCCCTCGCCTACATGGTCCCGGCTGGGACCGGCGATATCGTCATCACGAGTTCCATCGCCGGTCACCAGGCCGTCTACTGGGAGCCGGTCTACACGGCATCCAAACATGCCCTACAAGCCCTGACCCACGCCCTGCGGCGGCAGCTGGTCGGGACCGGGGTCCGGATCGGAGCAGTGGCACCGGGCGTAGTCCTGAACGACCTGTGGAAGGATGCCGGCGAAGCGGCCGTTATGGCCGGCGCCGCGGCCGGCACGGGCCTGCGCTCGGAAGACGTAGCCGACGCCGTCTTGTACATGCTCACCAGGCCCCGCCACGTCACCATTCGTGACCTGGTGCTGCTCCCGACCAATCAGGAGCTCTAAAGACGCGCCTCAGGGTTCGCAGCAAGTCTCCGCCGCCCCTGGCGTCGCTCGCGCATGACGTCCCAGGCGGAGCGGAGCAGTGCCCGATCGGACACCGACAGGCCTAAATGGGCCCCGAGGATCGTCCTGTCGTTGAAGTCCAGGACATCGAGCACCCGACCCTCCCGGATAAGGAAGTCGATCTCGGACAGGTCCAGGGCGGAGGCGATGGAGGACGGGACCAAGAGTCGTTCGGCCTCGGTTGGTTCGAGTTCCAGGACCCCTCCGCCATAACTGCGGCCTTCGATCTCGGCGGACGCCGCGGTCAGGGACGTGAAGCACATCGCGGCCACGATTTCCGCCGGCCCCTGGTAAACGGTCATGCGGTGAACGGTGTCGGTGCAAGTGGCCCCGGCCCGGTTCACCAACACACGCGGGAAGTCGTGGATTTGGCGGAGAAGAAAGGCGTCGGGTGCCCACACCCCGGGCACGGCATACCAGGGCTGGCGGACCGAGCACTTATAACCCGTGTGGTAACCGCGGGTTTCCCCATGGGCCACGTACTGCAGGGTTTTGTAGGGCAGACGGTGCCTGGGTTGGTGGCCGAGTTGCAGGAGGTGGGCCCGTTCCCCTCGGGCCACGAGATGTTCCCACCGCGCACGGTCGAAGATGGCTCCGCTCAGGTGGGCGGCGCGGGCGGCCAACGGGACAACAAAGTGGCTGAGTTGCCATTCGCCTACCTGTTGGTCGTTGACGACGAAGAACTCGTTCTTGCCGGTGACGACTCCGACATCGACTGACGCGAACTTGTCGAGGGTGGTGGCCACACCGCAGGCGCGCAGAGACCGCAAAAGGTCGATCTGCGGCTGCGACAGGAAGTACTTGAGCCATTTCTCGTCTTCGTGGCGGACGACTTTCGGAGGCGTCTTGGCGACGACGGCCTCGGCACTTCTACTCAGGAGGCTGTGGCGGGAAGTCGTGGCCGTGACGGCGACCGAACAGTCGTCGTGAGGTCCCAGAGGTCCGACCCGGTCGTGGGCGAGAAAGACGACGACTTCTTGCTCGGCCTTGTCAAAGAAGAGCTCGTTGCAGGCAATAACGTGGATGGCGCGAAAACTGTCAACCAGGAAGCGTCTCAGTTGGGCTGCGTATGTCACCTGCAACAGCTCGGCGGGCAGCACGAGCCCCATTCGTCCGCCGGGGACCAACGCGCTGACTGAAGCTACGACGAAGGGCACCCAGCTGTTCGTCAGCCGGTTCGGTCGCAGGCCATGGGCGAACATCATCTCCATGGCTTTTCCCCGCGACGGTTCGGGAAAGCTCTGGTACCGGATGAAGGGCGGGTTCCCGATAACGGCGTCGAAGGCGCCGCGCCCAGATGACCGGCACCACTCGAAGAAGTCGGCCGTCGTGACGGCGCCGTCTGCGGCCACCTTCAGGACCGATCCCAGGGCGGCTATGGCCTTTGTGGCCTCGGCTTGGGTGACCTCGACGCCCTGGACGTGCTTGACAACGGCTTCGGGTTTGGCACCCAGCCCGAGCAGCCTCTTCGCCACCGCGGTCAAGAACGCCCCATCGCCGCAACTGGGCTCCAGGACCCGATCGTCAGCGCTTCGGATGCACCAGGCTGCCATCCACTCGGTCAGGTCGGCGGGCGTGTAGTAGCCGCCTCTCAGCTTGTCGGGGCTGAGGTCGGTGTACCGTGCCGCTCCGGTCCGGGGGACATCGGACGAGGGGGTCTTGGCCATGGGTGGTCTCACCCGAGCCTACGGTGACGCAAGCCGCGGGCCGTGCCACAGACCTCCTCCCGGGATCATCACAAATTGATCGCACGGCCCGCAAGAACTCATGAGGGAAGTGTTGCTCCAGCACCGGCTCCCAGTTAGTCCAGAACCTGGTGGGCCATAGCGGGCTGGCCGGGATCTACCTGGGCTGTTCGTGGAGGTCTGGCCGCCGGACGGCAACACGCCGTCGGAGAGCGGCCCGAAGGTCGGCCCAAAAGTGCGCCCTGTTGGACCAGGGTTGTACGATAATGGGCGCCCGGGCCCGCGGGCGGGCAGCCATGTGAGCGTCAGACCGCGCCTGCCGAGGACCGGGTCGGCCGTTGCGAGCGAGGAGTTAGTGCGATGAGGTACGGGCTGGACATCCGGCCGCAGGCAGCCCTGGACTTCGTGGCCCTGGGAGCGCTCAACCACCGGCTGGACCCGGGCGTGATCCCTTTCCGCAAGGCCACCTCGTGCCACATCTACCCCAGCGGGGCCGAGTTCAACGTGGCCGCCAACCTGGCCGACTGTTTCAAGCTCAAGGCCGCCATCGTGAGCGCCATGGTCGACTACCCGATCGGGGACCTCATCGCCGAAGGGGTGCGGGCCAAGGGGGTGACGCCGTTTTACAAGCGTTTCGCCCACGACGGCGTCCGGGGGCCCAACATGGCAACCGTCTATAGCGACCGCGGTTACGGTGCCCGCGCCCCGGTTGTACTCTATAACCGGGCCAACGAAGCGGCCGCAGAACTCAAGCCCGGCGACTTCGACTGGGGCGAGGTCTTCACCGGCGGCGTGCGCTGGTTCCATAGTGGGGGGATCTTCGCGGCGCTGTCGAGCACGACCAGCGATCTGATCGTCGAGGCGATGAGGGCGGCCAAGGCGGCCGGCGCCGTCGTGTCCTACGACCTCAACTACCGGGAGAAGCTCTGGAATATTTGGGGCGGCCACGAGCAGGCGGTGACGATCAACCGCCGCATCGTGGAGAACGTCGATGTCCTGGTGGGAAACGAGGAGGACCTCCAGAAGGGGCTCGGCATCCCGGGCCCCGAGATCGGCCGCTCGTCCGCGATGGATTCGAGCGCGTTCGTCGCCATGATCGAGGGAGTGGTGGCCCGGCACCCACAGATAAAGGTGGTGGCGACGACGCTTCGGGACGTACTTTCGACCAACCGGCACAAATGGAGCGCAGTGGCGTCGATCGATGGCGAGATATGCGCGGCGCCGACGTGCGAGCTCGACGTCCTCGACCGCGTCGGCGGCGGCGACGGCTTTGCCGCCGGCCTTTTCTACGGCCTGCTGGCGGGCGAGGAGCCGCAGGAGGCGGTAGAGCTGGGTTGGGCGCACGGCGCGTTGCTCACGACCTACCCCGGCGACACGACGATGGCCACCCTCCAACAGGTCCGGGACCTGGCGAGGGGCGGTTCGGCGCGGGTCCAGCGGTAAACGGCCGGGGGGTGACCTCCGCCTTCCGGCGCAGGGCGTGGTGCGCCTGAGCCAGGGCCCAATAAGTGCGGCTTAAGAGGCGCGGCGCAAGGCGGGGTCGTCGAGGCCCTGGAGATCGATGATCGTCAAATAATCGCACCAGTAGCTGACCGCGGACACCCACGCGGCTTGCCCTGCTTGTGAGCGCGCCGGGAGGCGGTCATTTTCCCCGGCATCTCCTAACACATCAGCGTCCGAGGGTTCGTTGGTTGCTGCACGGGCCATTTCTATGTCGCCTCCTTTTCCACTGAGGGCATTTGCTGTTCGTCGCCGTCCCTAACCGGAGCGGCCGTTTCTAGAGATCGGCTCATTTGCGCGTCGGATTAGGTCGCGGCCCGGGATCTTTCGAGGGCGCGCCTGCCCGCCGTCCCCGGCCGGTGCCCAGTTCAAGCTGCGCTCGCTCAGCACGTAGGCCTAGTCCCGCGTGCTGGACCGGGTGTACCTTCCCCGGATCGGGTGTACCTTCCTAGAATGCAGCCGCGCCGCACGCCGGCCCGGCCGTCCGCGGGCGGCCTCCCGGACCTGCTGGCCGACAACGTCGAGGCCTACATCGCCGGAGACCGCCGGCGGGCGCTGGCGGCCGGCCTGCCCATGCCCGATCGGGTGTCCGGCTCAGCCATCTTCGCCGACATCTCCGGCTTCACCCCCCTCACCGAAGCCCTGGCCGCCGAGCTCGGGCCCCAGCGCGGGGCCGAGGAGCTGACTGCCGTCCTGGACGTGGTCTTCGACGCCGTGCTGGGCCGGTTGCACCGCTACGGCGGCAGCGTCATCTATTTCAGCGGCGACGCCGTCACCTGCTGGCTGGACGGCGACGACGGGGTGCTCGCAGCCGCCTGCGGACTGGAGATGCAGCAGGCCATGGCCGGGGTCGGGATGATCACTACGCCCGCAGGAGCAACGGTCCAGCTGGGGATGAAGGTCGCGGTGGCCGCCGGGCGCGCCCGGCGGTTCGTCGTCGGAGACCCGGACATCCAGTTGATCGACGTCCTGGCCGGAGCCCTGATGGACCGGCTGGCCGGGGCCGAGCACCACGCCGAACGGGGCGAGGTCGTCCTGGACGCGACGACGCTGGGGACGCTGGCCGGCCGGGTCGAGCTCGCCCTGGTGCGTGGTCACGGGCCCGACCGGGTCGGTGTCATGGGGGCCATGGCCGGCGCGTTGCCCACCCCGCCTTCGCCATCGGCCTACCCCAGATTGGCGAGGTCCGTGGTGCGCCAGTGGCTTCTCCCCCCGGTTTACGAGCGCATAATCGCCGGAAGGGGCGAGTTCCTGTCGGAGCTGCGCCCGGCCGTGCCGATGTTTGTCCGCTTCGGGGGCATCGACTACGACGACGACCCTGACGCCCACCTCCTCCTCGACCACTTCATCCGCCGGGCGCAGCGGGTCATCGACGGTTACGGCGGTAACTTGCTGCAGCTCACCATCGGTGACAAGGGCGCCTACCTTCACGCCGTGTTCGGCGCCCCCCTGGCCCACGAGGACGACGCCGCCCGGGCCTGCGCGGCCGCCATCGACGTCCTGGCCCTCGAAGCCGGGACGGCCGCCACCGGCCTGCAGGTGGGCCTGGCGCACGGCCGGTTGCGCAGTGGGGCTTACGGCCACCGCCACCGCCGCGCCTTCTCGTGCCTGGGCGACGCTGTCAACCTCGCCGCCCGGCTGATGTCGGCGGCGCCGGCCGGCCAGATCTACGTCACGGCCGCCGTGGCCCGGGACGCCGGCGGCAGCTTCAATTTCGGCGAGCTCGCCGACATCAAGGTCAAAGGCAAGGCGGCCGCGGTGGCGGTCCGCCGGCTGACGGGCCGGAGCCGCAACGTCCAATACCGCCAGAGCCGTCCCGTGCACCCCCTGGTGGGCCGGTCGGCGGAGCTAGGCGCGCTGCTCGAATTGGCGGACCGGGCCTGGTCCGGCCGCGGGCAGGTCGTCGGTCTCGAGGCCGAAGCCGGCATGGGCAAGTCGCGCTTGGTCGAAGAAGCGGTGCGCCAGCTCGGGGACCGGGACATGGTGGCCTACACCGGGGCGGCCGCCTCGGTGGGCTCGGCCATCAGCTACCTGGTCTGGCAGGGGATCTGGACGGCGCTGCTGGGGGTGGCGGCGGAGGGCGACCCGGCGCCGGGCCTCGAACGCGCCCTGGCCGCCGTCGACGCCGGCCTACTCCCGAGGCTGCCCCTGCTCGGTGCCGTTCTCGGCACCACCATCGATGACAACGAGCTCACCCGCGCCTTTGACGCCAAGCTGCGCAAGACCTCGCTCGAGTCCCTGCTGCTGCGTTACTTGACGCTGCGGGCCGAGCAGGGGCCGCTCGTCTTGCTGCTCGAGGACTGCCACTGGATGGACGCCCTCTCTGTCGACCTGCTCGCGGTCCTGGCCCGGGCCGTGGCGGCTTTGCCTGTGCTCGTCCTGCTGACCTACCGGCCCGGGTCGTTCACGGCCCCGGCGCTTGCGCACACGACGGTCGTCGAGCTCGACCGGCTCGACCCGGCCAGTTGCCGGGAGCTCGTCGTGGCCCGCCTGGCCGACCTGTACGGGCCGGAGACGGTCCCGCCCGAGAGGCTGCTGCACCGTCTGACGGAGCGAGCCGAAGGCAACCCCTTCTACCTCGAGGAACTGGTGAACTACCTGCACGCGGAGGGGACGGACCTGTCCGACAGCCGGGCGGCGGCGTCGGTGGATCTGCCGGTGAGCCTGGCCACCCTGGTGCTGTCCCGCATCGATACCCTGGCAGAAGCGCCGCGCCGGACGCTGAAGGTGGCAAGCGTCGTGGGCCGGGAGTTCGGCGTAGACGTGCTGACCGGCGCCTACCCGGACCTCGGGGACGGGCGCCAGGTGACCGGCTACTTGCGCCGGCTGTGTGCTTATGACCTCGTGGTCAACGAAGCACCGGCCGCGGACGGCTACGCCTTCAAGCACGCCGTCATCCGCGAGGTCGCCTACGACAGCTTGCCCTTCGCCCTGCGGGCCGTGGTGCACGGCCGCATCGGTTCGTGGCTGGAGGTCGCCGACCCCCAGGCCCTGGACCTGCTGGCTCACCACTTCTGGTACAGCACGGACGAGGACAAGAAGCGGGATTACCAGCTGCGCGCCGGCGAGGCGGCTCAGGGCCGTTTTGCCAACGACGCCGCCGTGGAGTACTTCCGCCGGGCCGTGCCGTTGCTCGGGGACGACGCCCGTGGCCCCGTCCTGTTGAAGCTGGGGGCCGTCCTCGAGTTGCGGGGGGACTGGGCGCAGGCCGAGGCCGTCTTCGCCGATGCCCTGGAGCTGGCCGAGCGGCGCGGGGACGTCGCCGCCGCTGCCCGGGCGCGGGCGGCCCGGGCTGATCCGGTCCGCAAGCAAGGGCGTTTTGATGTCGCCGTGGCCGAGCTCGCCATCGCCGGACAAGACTTCGAAGCCGCCGGGGACGCGGCCGGACTGGGCCGGGTCGCCCATTTGCGCGGCACCATCGCCGCCCAGCGGGGCGACTACGTCGAGGCGCGGGCGCAGTACGAGCGCAGCCTCGCCATCAGGGTGGAGCTGGGTGACGGGCCGGCCGAGGCGTCGCTGCTCAGCAACCTCGCCATCGTGGCCGAGTACGAAGAGGACTATGACCGGGCTCAGGAGATGAACGAGCAGGCCCTCGATCTACGAACGCGGCTCGGCGACCGGTGGGGGATCGGGGTATCGCAGAACAACCTGGGCATGATCGCCTACCTCCGGCACGACCACGCCGCTGCCCGCGCCCGCCTGGAAGAGGCGCTGCGGACCGAGCTCGAGGTCGGTGACCTCTGGATGGTCGCCATCGCCCGGCACAACCTGGGCAACGCCTTCCGGGAGCTCGGGGACATGGCGGCCGCCCGCCGGCACTACCGGGACGCGCTCAGCACCTACGGCCTGACGGGCGACAAGTGGGCTCAGTGCCTGGTCTTCGAAGACATCGCCATGCTCGCCACCACCGACGAGCCGCGGTCCGCGCTGCGCCTGATCGGTGCGGCCGAGGCCGTCCGCGAGGCGATCGGCTCACCTCGGGTCCCGGCGCAGCAGGCCGAGCTCGATGACCGGCTCCGCCCATTGCGCGACCGCTTCGGTCCCCAGGCGGCGCAGGACCACGCCGCCGGACGGGAGCTCGGCTCGGACCGCGCCCACCAGCTGGCGCTGCAACTGTGCCAGGTGGAGGGCTAAGCCCGCGGGGGAAACTCGGCCAGCGTCGGGCCTTCGGACCGCCTAATATGTTCACGTCGTCATACCTAAGCCACACCGGCCCTCACCCCGGCTTGCACCGGTCACAAGGAGATCATCCATGCCTGCACGCTGGCGTCGCCGCGCCCTGTTGTCGTTCACGGCGGCGCTGGCGACGGTCTCGACCATGGTCCTGGTCCCGTTGACGGCGACGCCGGCCAGCGCCCAGGGCGAGCTCTGGAGCGTCGTGTCCGGGCCCGGCACCGTGACCCTCCTGAACAACGGCGCCACCGGCAACCCCAGTTTCAGCTACTACTACTGCCCAGCCACGCCGACGGATTGTTCGGCGGGAACGGGCGGCTCTGGCGTTCCCACCACCCAGTGGACCTTCGAGGCCACTGCGGGGAGCGCCGATTGGGTGAGCGCGGCCTACAACTGGAACGGGTTCCACGCCTACTTCAACGTGTACGCCGACCTGACCGCCTTCGTGACTACTCCGGGGCCGGGCAGCTCTACGATGACGACACCGGTCGTAAGCGCCGGCCCGGATAACTGCTGTACGGCACCGTCGGGCGGCTACGACTACACCGGCTCGTACACGTTCTCCGATCTGGCCGCGGGCGACACGTACGGTTTCTACGTCTCCGGCAGCAATGGCGACTCTAACAGCCAACTTAGCGGGACGTTCACGTTCGAGACGTTCCAGACGATCAGCGCGCCCGCGGCCCCGACGGTCCTCGTCGCTGCCCCCGGTGGCAGTGAGGTGGGCCTCTCCTGGGCCCAACCCGTCGGTGCGGGCAACAGCTCGGCTACCAGTTACGACGTAATGGTCGGGACGGGCCCGGGTGCCGAGTCCCTGGACACGCACGCCACCGTCACCGGGACGAGCACCGTTGTCACCGCCACCGCCGACGGCAGCCCTCTGGCCGAGGGGACG
>PMLI01000087.1 GCA_003158835.1 Acidimicrobiaceae bacterium | reverse complement strand
CAAGTACCCTGCGGCCCCTCGACACGGTCTTGGTAGTGCCGCTGGCGGCGAGGGTGCCGATCAACCAGGCGGGCGTGCCGGGAACGGTGCCGGCCGCGCCGGCGAGCGTACTGGAGGCCGACGCGGCCGAGCTCTACCTCTGGCACGTCCCTGTGACGATCCGGGCTGACGTGGCGACCATCGAATCGATGGCCGGCGGAAGCCCCGCGGCCAAGGACGCCGTGGGTGAGGTGCGAGAAGCGCTGGTCGCAGGGGACGAAGTGCTCCCGACGACCCAGTTGCCCGTCGACGTCGCCGCCCTGGTGAGCGCCGGGCTGACGGGCGACTTGCGAGAGGAACTGGCGTCGGGGACTTCGGCCTTGCTCAAGCTGTTGGGGGAAGGCCCCTCGCGCGGGACGTTGGCTTTTTCCGGAGGAGTCAATGAGGCCAGCGTGGCGGCGCTGGCCCAGATGGGCACCACGCAGGTCGCAGTGCCTGACGGCGACCTGTCGGCTTTGCCGGCCGCTTACGACAATCTCACGTTCTCCCTACCCACGGAGCTGGCACTGGGCGGCGAGGATGTACGGGTCATGGGCGCGGACAACGAGCTGTCGGCCCGGGCCGCCCAGGCGTCGGTGACCAGCCAGACTGCCCTCGTGGCCAACCAGGTCTTGGCCGAGCTCGCCATGGTGGACCTCGAAGCCCCCGGCGACCACCACGGGATCGTCGTGGAGCCTCCACCCGGCGCGGTCCTGGCCCCCGGCTTCTTGTCCGTCGTCCTGGCCGGGTTGCGCGGCAACCCCCTTCTGAACGCAGTGCCACTGGACCGCCTGTTCTACGACTTGCCCCTGGCCACTCAGCAAGACGGGCACCCGCTGGTGCGCCAATTGGAGGGGGCCCAGGCGGTCGCACCCCTGGGCGGCACCGACTTGCTGGCAACAGCGCGGGCCACCGTGGCGGCCGACGGTGAGCTGTACGGTGCGGGCTCCCACCTGGTCGGGGAGCTCGACCAGGAGATGGACGTCAGCTTGTCGTCGGCGTTCCCCAGCGCGCAGAGGGCGGCCACGATCGGCGCCGTGTTGCGCACGGCGGAGACCGACCTGTCCAAGGTGAAGCTGCCACCCTCGGTTTCCATAACCCTCACATCACGTCAGGGACGCCTGCCCCTGACCGTTTTGTCCAGCGCAGGTACGCCCGTGAAGGTGCTCCTCACACTTACGAGCGAGCAGCTGAGCTTTGTGGTGGCACACTTCGGGAGCGTCGGCTCGTGCCGCCCGGTCAATCCCGGCTCGGAGGACTGCCGGCTCACCTTGAGCCGTGCCACCACTACGCTGCAGGTACCGGTCGTCGTTCGAGGGAGCGGCGCCTTCCCGTTGGCGCTGGAGCTGGCCACGCCTTCGGGCTCCGAAGAAATAGCCGCCGGCACCGACACGGTCCGGTCCACAGCCATCTCCGATGTCGGCCTCGTCCTTATGGTGAGCGCCGCTCTCTTCCTGGCCGTTTGGTGGGCTCGCAACGCCCGCCACGGCCGCCGGGCCCGGCAGCTGGTGCCCCGGCCCGGTGACGATGAACCGACCGACGAGGACGGTCAGGCGGGCGCCGCCACGCAAGACCATGCCATGGTCCGAACCTCTCGGTGAGCAGTACCGGTGCCCGTCGCCGCTCCACAGCGGTGCGGACCGCTCCCGGTCTGACCGTCCTCCCCGCGCTGGCCGGCGCCTCAACGGGCTCGCACCTCCCCCGGGACCGGGGATCGCCGGCCCGCAACGCCGCCATAATGGCGGCCGGCACGACCCTGTCCCGAGTGAGCGGCTTCGGGCGCGTGCTGGCGGTCGGGTGGGTTTTGGGCCAGGGGCGCCTGGCGGACGCGTACAACCAGGCGAACACGGTGCCCAACACCATTTACGAGCTGCTTCTGGGCGGCGTGCTATCAGCCACTTTGCTGCCCGTGCTGATGGAGGCGCTCGGCCGCACAGGCGATGACCGAGACGACGGGGCCATCCCCGCCGTCGTCAGTTTCCTGGCCGCCCTACTCGTCGCCGGAACGGTCCTGTTTTGGTTTTGCGCACCGTTAATAGTACGTTTCTTCCTCTTGCGGGCAAAAGGCGGTGACATTTCCGGAGAGCGCGCCCTGGCCACGACATGGCTCCGGTTGTTCACGCCGCAGCTGCTCTTTATCGGCCTAACCACCATAACTACGGCTATGCTGAACGCGCGCCGGCGTTTTGGCGCCGTCGCGTTTAGCCCCATACTCGCCAACCTGGTGACGATTGCCGCCCTTGTGGTGGCCGACCACTTGGTAAAGCACAGTTCCATCACCGCGTACCGCTCCGACACGTTGGCATTGGCGGTGGTAGGCATTGGGACCACTGCCGGCTATCTGGTGCAATTGTTGGCTCAATTACCGGCTTTGCTCAGGTCCGGTATACCGTTGTGGCTCTCGTGGCGGCCGTCCCACCCGGTGCTCCTGAAAATAGGGCGCCTTTCCGGCTGGACGATCGGCGCCGTGGTGGCCAACCAGTTGTCTTTCACGTTGGTATCTGTCCTGGCTAATTCCAAGGCGGGCCGGCTTTCTGCCTTTATTTATTCGTATACGTTCATGCAGCTGCCGTACGCTGTTGTCGCCGTCTCCATCGCCTACGTCGTGGCGCCCGATCTGGCGCAGCTATGGACGGAAAGAGACGGCGGGGGGTTCGCCGACAGAGTCGGTTACGCTATGCGCGTCACGCTGGCCCTGCTGTTGCCGGGAGGTGTTGGGTACGCGCTACTTGCTCATCCGGTCGTGGTGCTGGCGTTCGTGCACGGCCACTTCAGCTTGGCTTCTGCGGGCCTCACCGCGACAATGCTTGCCATTTTCGCGCTGGGCCTGCCTGGCTTCAGCGCCTACCTGTTACTAATGAGAGCATTCCAGTCCAAACAGGACACGCGCTCGATGTTCTGGCTTTATGTGGGCGAAAATGCTCTCACTATTGTTGCCGCCCTGGCCTTGTACCCCTGGGCGGGGGCTCCGGGCTTGGCGGCGGCGTGGATCGGCTCGTACAGCCTGTCCCTTCCATTTGCGTGGCGACGTCTTCGCAGGAGCGTTCCCATCGTTGCCCCCGCCGGTTGGCTGGGACGGGCGGCCGCCGCCACGGTGGTTATGGCCGCCCTGGTGGCTGCGCTTTTGAGCCTCGTCCCGGCCACGAGCTCGTTGCTGTGGTCTTCGGCCCGCCTGGTATTCGTGGCCGCGGCCGGCGCGGCTACGTTTATCGTAACTGCCCGCGCCCTGGGGATAACTGAGTTGAACTTACTTAGCGCTCGCTATCGTTCGCTGGTACGATAAGCGACCCGTGCTAAGAAGACCACGAGGATGGGAGTGACGTGACGGTACGCATAGTGACTGACAGCGCGTCCGATCTTCCTCAGGAGATGGCCGATGCCCTGGGCATCGTGATCGTGCCCCTGCACGTGCGCTTCGGGGCCACCGAGCTGGTGGACCGCCAGGAGCTCAGCGTGGAGGAGTTCTGGGCCCGGTGCTCGGTTTCCGCCGATTTGCCCGAGACCGCCGCTCCTTCCCCAGGCGCCTTCAAGGAGGCGTTCGACACCCTCTTCGCCGAAGGGGCGGACGGGATTGTCTGCGTGACGTTGTCCTCGAAGCTTTCAGCCACGAACGAGGCGGCGGCCCAGGCGGCCCGCTCGATGAGGGACGAGGTTGCGGTAAGGGTCCTCGACTCGTTCAGCGTGACCATGGGCCAGGGCTTGATGGCGTTGGCCGCGGCGGAAGCCGCTTCCGGTGGTGAAGGGCTGGACCGGGTGATCGCCGTGGCCGAGTCGACCCGTGAGCGCCTGACCGTGTGCGGTGTCCTCGACACGCTGGAAAACCTGCGCCGGGGTGGCCGGATCGGTGGTGCGGCCGCGGCTCTGGGCACCCTGCTCTCGATCAAGCCTGTCATCGAGGTGCGCGAGGGTGTCGTCGAACAGGAGTCAAAGCAGCGGACCCGGGCCAAATCACTGAGGTACCTGGCTCAGAAAGTTCGCGCCGCCGGGCCCCTCGAGCGCTTGGCGCTCCTCGATGCGCAGGCGCCCGACTTCGGCGAGTTCCTCGGGCTCGTGGCCGATGTCCGCTCGGCCATGCCGCTGGTGGTGGGCCAGATCGGTCCTGTCATTGGCACACACGCAGGTCCCGGCACTATCGGCGTGGCGTGGGTGAGCCAACGTTCTTGAAATCCCGCCCTGATGGCGGGGGAACGCCGGCCCGAGGCACTGAGGGCCGGGAGGCCGGGCGAGGCAGTAGCCTTGGTGGTCGTGCCAGGTCTTGCGCCCGGTCTACCGCGAGCCCTCGCCGGACGGTACCGGCTTGTCCGGCTTCTCGCCAAGGGTGGGATGGCCGAGGTGTGGGAAGGACGCGATGAGGTCCTCAACCGGCCCGTAGCCATCAAGATGCTGCTGGCCCACCTCGCGGCCGATCCTTATCTGCAAGAACGTTTTCGCCGGGAGGCGGTTACGGCCGCCCGCCTCGTCCACCCCGGGATCGTCGCGATCTTCGACGCCGGGGTTGAAGTTTTGGGTGAGACCGGTGCCGGGCCTGGCGCACTGCTGTCGGCGGCGTGGCCACGGGACGAGCGCTCCAATCCGGAGACCGCTTGGCCTGAACAGTCGAGCACCGCCTTCATCGTGATGGAACTGGTCCCCGGCGAGACCCTTCGGGACTTGATCGGCCGCGCCGCTCCCCTATCCCCCCGGCTGGCGGTCGCGATCGCGGCCCAGGTGGCGGAAGCGCTGGCCTATGCCCACGCCCAAGGCCTCGTACACCGCGACATCAAACCCGCGAACGTCCTGCTCCGGGACGAGGGCGATGACGTCGTGCGGGTCAAGGTGGCGGATTTCGGGATCGCCAAAGCTGCGGCTACGGCCGGAGGCGACCTGACGGCCAGCGGGACCGTCCTGGGTACGCCAAAGTACCTCTCGCCCGAGCAGGTGCAAGGCAAGGAACCGGATCCTCGTGCGGACCTCTACTCGTTGGGCGTGGTCCTGTTCGAAATGCTGGCTGGTCGACCACCGTTCCAGGAGAGCACCGACATGGCGACGGCCGTGGCCCAGGTCCAGCAGCCGGTCCCCGAGATCAGCCGGTTGGTCCCCGGTTTGCCGCCGGACCTGACGGATCTGGTGGGGGCGCTGCTGGTCAAGGATCCCGCTCGCCGGGTGCCCTCTGCTTTGGTCCTCGTGAGCGCGCTGACCCGCGTCCGGAGCAGCCTGGGGGTGACAGATCCCCGGGCCGGGCCCGGCGCTGATCTGCATGTCGGCTCGTCGGCGGGCCCCACCATGGCGCGGCCGGAAGCGGTCCTAGCCGGGCCCGGACCGGGGGCCGGGCCCGGGGGCGGGACTGTCGCCTTCGCTACGGAGCTGACCGGCGCCCCCACTCTGGTGGACCACGCGCTCGGCGAGGGGCGCGGCCGACGAGCCTCCGGGAAGAACCGGGTTGTCAGGAGGAAGAATGCCGCCAAGCCAACACACCGCCGGTACCGTGCGGGGCGTTGGACAAGCATTTTTGTCGCGGTCCTCCTGGTGGCGAGCCTGGCTGTAGCGGTGGCCCTCATGCACGGCCCGGGCCCGGCGCCGAACACGGGCCAGCCCGGCGGTGGTGGCGGCGGCGCCGGCGGCGGCGGCGCNNGGCGCTGGTGGCGGTGGTGGTGGCTCGGGAGCCTCGTCGGCCGTCGCCGTCGTCTCTGTTCGCGAGCTCACCCAGGATGGCATCCAACCCAACGACAACCTGGGCGAACTGCGCAACGTAATCGGCAACAACCCGGCCAAGTATTGGCAGAGCGATATCTACAAGAGAGCTGAGTTCGGCGGGTCCGGGGGGTTTGGCCTCGTCCTCCAGCTCGATGGCGCCCACGTACTGCACCAGCTCACCGTGAGTACGCCAATGCAAGATTGGAGCGCCGAGGTCTTCACCAGCGGTTCGGCCGCGACCACACTCAGCGGATGGGGCCGGCCCCGCTCTCAGCAGGCGTCCATACACGGCAACGCCGTGTTTTCCCTGGGTGGCCACAAGGCTGGCTGGGTCCTGTTCTGGATGATCGACCCAGGTCCAACTCGTCAAGCCGTCGTCCGCCGGCTTTCAGTGACCTAGAGACGGCGGCNNAAGCAACGCCATTGCGGGCACGGCGCCCGCGCCGGCTATTCTGCCCGCATGCCCGAAAGCGACGAGCTCTCCGCGGCGGCCCCCCAGGCTCTGGGCGACGCCGCCGATGCGCCAGGTCGGAGCCCTCAGGCGGCCAACGTGGCCGCCGCCGCCAGCGAGCGCATCATCGAGATGGTGGGGAAGGTCAAGGCCCGAACGACGCTAAAAGTGGTTATGCTACTACGCGCCGTTGTGT
>PMLI01000512.1 GCA_003158835.1 Acidimicrobiaceae bacterium | reverse complement strand
CCGTCCGGGGTGGTCGTCCACCCGCCCGAGCACGGCGGCGCGGTGGTACTCCACCGATTCCGCCCCCATCGTCCGCATCCAGCCCACCCGCCCACCTCGTCTCAACCAAACCCGGCCCGATTTCTTTGGCAAGCCACCGGCTTGCAATCGTGTTCTCTTCGCTTGGTGGTTTACCAGGGTGAGAAAGCCTTGTGAAGAGGCTTTTTTGGGTGCGGGCAGTGGTGGTCTTTAGCGGTAACGAACGGTCAGAAGAAACTTTAGGAGCATTGGTGGCGTGCACTTTGAGTGCGGTGGCCGTGGCGAGTGGTGGGGGTTGAGAGAGGTGCCCTTGCTGGGTCGGTGCCCTTTGGTGGGTCGGTGTCCTTGGGGTGGTGTGGGTCGAGATCGGTGTCCTTGGTGGGTGGTGTGCCGGCGGGCGTTTCGGTGGTGAGGGGGAGCATGGTGGCAGCTCGCGAGGAGGTGCATGGTGGCCCCGAGGTGTGCGCGTTCGTGGGTGAGCAATAGTTCGCCACCTTGGTCCCTACGGGTTGGAAGACCAACCCGAGGAGAACATTGATGACCGGTCCTGACGTGGTGCCCAAGCTGTTGACCATGGACGAGCTCGCCGAGAGGCTCGGGGTGACCCAGCGCCATGTCCGTCGTCTGGTCGCTGAGAAACGAGTGCCATACCTGAAGGTCGGCAGGTTCATCAGGTTCGACCCTGCCCAGATCTCGGCCTGGCTCGAGTCGAGACGCGTCGCTGTTTCGAGGGACTCTGTAACTCGGGCCGGCCTGCCGCGGCGCTAAGCGGGTCACAAGGCGCCGTCGGTACCGCTCCCACCTCCGACTGGGGTTGACACCGGGCGGGCGAGAAGAAGTAGACGACAGTCGGCTGATAATGGTACTATTATCACGTGGCGCGTCGCTCGCGGTCGGAGTGGACGGTGGAGTTCCATCCTGAGTGCGAGGCTTGGGCGGACGGTCTGGACCAGCCAGATGCTGAAGCGCTACTTGCCGCGATAAGGGTCCTCCGGGCTGAAGGGCCGGCCCTCGGCAGGCCGCTAGTTGACACGGTGAAGGGGAGCCGGCACCCGAACATGAAGGAACTGCGGCCCGGCTCCACCGGCCGCACCGAGGTCCGCGTCCTGTTCGCCTTCGACTCGGAGCGCCAAGCAATGCTGTTAGTCGGTGGCGACAAGGGCGCCGATTGGGATGGCTGGTACAAGGTGAACATCCCCGTTGCCGACGACCGCTTCGACGAGCACCAAGCAGAGCTCGACGAGGCCAGGCGCAGGAACAGCCCCAAGACCACCAAGGGAGAGAAGAAAGGCAGCAAACGATGAGCATGAAAGCCTGGGAGGAAAAGGTCCTGCAAGCGCCGGGCGCCCCCGACCGTGTCGGCGTCATCGAAGACGAGCTCCGCCTCGCCGCCGGTTTGACGGCCCTGCGTGAACAGGCGGGCCTGTCACAGCGGGCCGTGGCCAAGCTGATCGGGGTCTCTCAGCCGCGTGTTGCCGCCATCGAACGGTCTTCCAACGTGACAATAGATGTCCTCGCACAGTACGCAAGGGCCGTCGGCGGGCACCTCGAGGTCAGTGTCGTGAAGGGCCAGGACAAGGTCACATTGTTCCCTGGTGCTCCTGGGGCCGCCCAGGCGAGGCGGACCTCTCGGAGCTCGTCCGAGAGCCGGCGGCGTGTGCCTGCGCCGGCGGCTCCGAACGCTGCAAAGTCGTAGGCGAGGCGCGTCCGCTGATTATCAGCGCCATTTGCGGCTAGGCACGCGTGTCCTGCTCGTGTCCTGACGCGTTCTGACCTGGACAAATGTCCAGGTCAGAAGCCTAAATTCTTCGTGGAGGTGGCGGGAATTGAACCCGCGTCCTTCAGCCTCTCACCGAGCATTCTCCGAGCGCAGCCAGTGACTTTTCTCGGCCGCCGGCTCGCCACTGGCGCCGGCTGGCGGCTAGAGCCAGCTAAATTTCCCCTACAACAGGCTGGCGCCGCTGCAAGGTGAGCCCCGCTTTATGACGCCCGCTCCTGGCCCGCAGGGCTTGGACCAGACGGACGGGCTGCGATTAAGCAGCCAGCGCTAGTTGCGCAGTGCCTGTATTGGCGTTTGTTGGTTTCCCAGTTGTTTTACGTGGCATCCGGGGACCACGGCTCGCTTCTCCCGGGTCGACAGCCAAAGTCGAAACCGATCACCCCCATGTCAAAGTGCTACCGGACCAACGAGTCTACCGTCCCGATCGCTCACGCGTCCCCCGGCCCGCTCAGGCGTACCCTGAGGGCGCCGATGCCGGCGGCGGCCACAACGTGGCCCAGGTCCGACGGCTCACGGGTGTCCCGCGGGCCACCATGGCGGCGATGTCGGGGGCCAGGACGACACCCACGGTGGCGCCGTGGTCCTCGACCGGTAGGGCCGCACCGGACCTTCCGGCAATGGTGAGAGCGGGCAGCGTCGGTCCCAGCGGGACCTCGCCGTCGGGCCTGGGCACCGGTGGCAGGGCCACGGCGACGTCCTGCGCCCTGACCGACCATTGCATCCCGGGCGGTACCGCGGCCAGTTGCTGAGCCGTCACCACACCGGACCACTTGCCCCCGCCCCAGCTTTCCAGCAAGAAGGCGGCCTCGGGGTAGGGCGTCACCCACTCGTTCCAAAAGGCGCTGACGGTCAGCCATCCCGGAGCGATCACGGCCGGTCGCATGACGTCGGAGACGTGGACGTCGCCCAGGACGTGCTGTGCCCGGCCGGCGAGCTGCTCCCGCTTGGACGACGAGATCACGAACCAGCCCATGAACAGCAGAACGGCACCGTCCACGGGGTCCGCCTTCTCGAAGGCCAGCAACCCGAACACGCCGCACGCCGCCCCGAGGAGGGTGCCGGCGCCGGCCGCCAGGCGGGTCGCCAGCCACCGGTTGCCGGTGGTCCACCACAAGAACCCGTGCAGGACCCGCCCGCCGTCGAGGGGGGAGGCGGGGACGAGGTTGAACACGCCCAGGAGCAGGTTGATGGCCCCCAACCAGCGAAGAGTGCCGGCGGCGAGGGCCCAGCCGGAGTTCTGTGCCACCACGGACAGCGCTATCGAGATGCCCCCTATGACACCGCTCGCCAGCGGGCCGACGAGGGCGATGACGAGCTCGGTCCAGGGCTTGTTGCCATCGCCGTCGATACGCGTCACCCCGCCCATGAACCACAGCGTTATGCCGTCCACCCCCAGCTTGGCCCGGCGCGCCGCCACCGCGTGGGCAACTTCGTGCACGAGCACGCCGACCAGGAGGGCGGCCGCCGCCAGGGTCCCTGCCAGCCAGTAGGCGTCCTGGGAGTAACCGGGGACGTCGGCCGGTAACCGCGACGTAGCCAGGAAGTAGGCGACCAGACCGGCCAGGGCGAAGAGGCTCCAGTTGACCCCCACCTTGATGCCCCCGAGGTGGCCCAGTTTCAAGCTGTCTTGCACTCCTGTCTCCTTCAAGGCACTAGACGCACGTTAACGCTTCCCGTACTACTCGCCTTCCCTCAGTGTTTGCTGTGCCGGAGCTGAAACGTCCGTATTAAGAAGAGGTACAAGAAGAGGTACAAGTTTAAGCCCTCCGGGCCGACTCCCGCAGCCGGCGTGCGCCGATCTCCCGCTTCGCCTCCATCTGGGCGTCCCGGTCGGCGATGGCCCGGCGCTTGTCGTACTCGCGGCGGCCCCGGGCCAGGGCCAGCTCGATCTTGGCGCGGCCGTCCTTGAAGTAGGCCGACAATGGCACCAGGGTGAGCGGTCCCTGCCGGGTCTTGCGGGTCAGCTCGTCTATCTCACGGCGGTGCAGGAGGAGCTTGCGGGGCCGGTCCGGGTCGAACATGCCGAAGGAGGTGGCGTACCCGTACGGCGACACGTGCATCCCGTGGACCCAGACGTCGCCGTCCTCAGGACGGGCGAAAGCGTCCCGGAGCTGCACTCTTCCCTCCCTGAACGACTTGACCTCGCTGCCCACCAGGACGATCCCGGCCTCATAAGTCTCGAGGATGTCGTAGTCGTGGCGGGCGCGGCGGTTCTGGGCTACCAACCCCCGGGCCGCGGCAGCCTTAGCAGTCATAGGGCCATCAGGGTAGCTTCGTCTGCGTGTTGATGGTGCCGGGACATCTCTGGGACAAAATGGTGGCGCATTGCCTCGACTGCCTTCCTCTGGAGGGTTGCGGGCTGCTGGCGGGCCGGGCAGACGAGGCGGGCCGGGGAGAGGAGGTCTGTGACATCTTCCCGGCCCTCACCGCCGCCCGGTCCGCCCGCCTCTACATCGTCGAGCCCCGGGACCTCTTGCGGGCCGACCGGGCGGCCGAGGCGGCCGGACTGAGCCTCATCGGTGCCTGGCACTCGCACACTCACACGCCCGCCTACCCCTCGCCTACCGACGTGGCTCAGGCGCCGGACCCCGGCTGGCACTACGTGCTCGTATCGTTGAGCGACCTCGAGCCGGTGGTGCGTAGCTACCGGATCGTCAACGGCGTCGTGAAAGAGGAACTGGTCGTCCTGCCGGCTTGACCGCGGAATGCCTACAATGGTGACTGGAAAAGTCGGGTTTGTCCCGAGCCACCTGGACCAGTTGGGAGATGCCGTGCCTGTTGTAGTGCGCTTGCCAAACATCTTGCGCCCCATTGCCTCGGGGGAGGCGTCGGTGAACGCCGAGGGGGCGACCGTCCGGGCCGTTTTCGACGACCTCGTGCGCCGGTACCCGGGCTTGCGGCCCTCCTTGCTGACTCCCGAGGGGGACATGCACCGGCACCTGAACGTGTTCGTCAACGACGACGACGTGCGCTACCTGGGCAAGCTCGAGGCCAAGGTGGGTGACGCCGATACCCTGACCCTGATGCCGGCCGTCGCGGGAGGCTAAAAAGTGGGTCGGTACGACAGCGTGCTGGACACTATTGGCAACACGCCGCTCGTCGACATAAGTGAGCTCAGCCCCAACCCCCGGGTCCAGGTGCTGATAAAGCTGGAGGGCCTGAACCCGGCCGGCTCGGTGAAGGACCGGGCCGCCAAGTCGATGATCGAAGAGGCTGAGAAAAACGGCAGCCTCCTTCCGGGGCAGCGCATCGTGGAGTCCTCGTCCGGCAATACGGCCGCGGGCCTGGCCATGATCGCCAAGCTCAAGGGCTACCCGTTTACCGCCGTGGTGCCTGAGAACGTCTCGATCGAGCGCACCAAGCTGTTGCGTGCCTTTGGGGCCGAGATCATCGTGTCGCCCGCGGCCGAGGGTTCCAACGGGGCCATGCGCCGGGCGCAGGCCTTGGCCGGGCAGCACCCGGACTGGTGGTTCTCGTTCCAGTACGGCAACCCGGCCAACCCGAGAGCTCACTACGAGGGCACGGGCCCGGAGATCTGGCGGGATTGCCCCGAGGTCTCCCACTTCGTGGCCGGCCTGGGCACGGCCGGCACGATCATCGGGGTGGGCCGTTTCCTCAAGGAACGTAACCCGTCCGTCCAGGTATGGGCTGTCCAGCCGCCCGCCGGCGAGACGGTCGAAGGCCTGAAAAACTTGGACGAAGGCTTCATCCCGCCCGTGTTCACCGACAACGACGGCTACTGCCTGCTTGACCGCAGCCGTGTCGTCGGCCCCCGGGAGAGCATCGAGTGGGCCCGGCGCTTAGCGGGGGCGGGGGTGTTCGCAGGGCTCTCCACGGGAGCGGCCATGGCCGGCGTGGCCCGGTGCGCCTTGGAGATAGACGCGGGGACGATCGTGACGGTTTCCCCCGACGGAGGATGGAAGTACTTGTCCACCGACGTGTGGTCCGGCGACCTCGATGACGTCGTAGAGCGTGCCCGCCACGAGCTGTACTTCTGACTAACCAACTAACCAACTAACGGCCCGGCCACCTAACGGCGCGGGCGCCGGGACGGGGCAGGCCGTCCCGGCCGTAGCCGGAGCCGGAAGGCCCGCCCGGATAGGCTCGCCGGGAAGTGGACGACCGGCCCATAGGCATGTTCGACAGCGGCTTGGGCGGGCTCACCGTGGCCCGGGCGCTCATCGACCTCCTGCCCGGCGAGGACCTCGTTTACGTCGGTGACACGGCTCGCTTTCCCTACGGCCCCAGGAGCCTGGACGAGGTGCGGGCCTTCGCCTCGCAGATCACCCGCGAAATGGTGGAGGAAGAGGGCGTCAAGCTGGTCGTGGTGGCGTGCAACACGGCCACGGCCGCAGCTCTCGAAGGCCTGCGGTACCGGTTCGACGTGCCCCTCGTCGGGGTTATCGACCCCGGCGTCAGGGCGCTGCTCTCGGTCACCGAGACGGGCCGTGTCGGGGTGATCGGCACGGTTGGCACCATCGGGTCGGGTGCCTACCAGCGAGCAGTCGAGGCGCGCCGGTCACTCACTCTCTCCGGTCGCCCGGTTACTCTGACGTGTGCGGCATGCCCGGGCCTGGTGGAACTGGTCGAACGCGGCGAGACCCAGGGCGACGGAGCTCTTGTGCTGGTAGAACGTTTGTTGGCCCCGGTGCGGGAGGCCGGCGTGGATTCGCTCCTGCTCGGCTGCACCCATTACCCTTACCTGGCACGAATTATAGGTGAGGTGATGGGGCCCGGCGTCGTACTGGTCAGTTCGGCAGATGAGACAGCGTTCGAGGTCCGGGGCATTCTTTCTGAGGCGGGCCTGGGCCGGCGCACCGCTTCCGCGGGCTCGCAGCGGTGGATCTCCTCCGGCGAGGCTGGCGCCTTTGTACGTTTGGGCCACCACTTGTTCGGCCCCGAGCTCGACCAGGCCGAGCACTGGGAGCCGCCCGTTATCTGCAGAGGAGAGATGCCATGAACGAAGCGTTCCCGGTCCACCATCTCGAGGCGGCCCCACGTGGCTGACGGAGGCTTCTCGCTTACGGTGCTCGGCACCGACGGGAGTTACCCGGCGCCGGGCGGCGTCTGCAGCGGCTACCTGCTGCGCTACGGAGGCTTCACCACATGGCTCGACGCCGGCCCCGGGACGATGGCCAACTTGCAGTTGCACATAGGCCTGGACGACCTCGATGCCGTCGTGGTCAGCCACGCCCACCCGGACCATTGGAGCGACCTGGAGGGCCTGTACGTGGCCATGCGCTACTTCTTCGGCCGTAAAGGCGTCCCGGTCTACGCCCCCCAAGGTTTGCGGGAGCTGATGAGCGGCGAAAAGCCGGACGGTACCTTCGACTGGCGGGTGATCGGCGACGGCGAAAGGGCCGAGCTCGGACCGGCTCGCTGGCCGTGGTCGGTGACCGACCACCCGGTCGAGACCCTGGCGGCACGGGTGCAAGTCGGGACCAGGGCGCTCGGCTATTCAGCCGATACCGGCGCCGGCTGGGCGTTCAGCAGCTTGGGCGCGGGCCTCACCGTGGCTCTGGTAGAGGCATCTTTGACCACCGAGGCGGAAGGGTCCCTGCAGCACCTGAGCGCCCGCCAGGCGGGGGCCGCGGCAGCTGCGGCCGGCGCCGAGCGGCTCCTGGTCACCCATTTCAGCCCGGGCCGGGACCGCGAACTGGCGCGGGCCGAGGCCGAGGCGGCGTTTGGCGGCCCGGTCGAGGTGGCGGAAGTGGGCAAGACATGGGAGATATGAAGGTGCCGTCACCGGTGCGGGCGGACGGCCGCCGGCCTGACGAGCTCCGCCCCGTCGAGCTGCAGCGGGATTTCACCAAGTTTGCCCCGGGTTCGGTGCTGGTCCGGATGGGGAGGACCACCGTCCTGTGCACGGCCTCTTTTTCCGAAGAGCCTCCCCGGTGGCTGCGAGGGACCGGGAAGGGTTGGGTCACAGCCGAGTACTCGATGCTCCCGGGCTCGTCTCCCGACAGGGTCGAGAGAGAGGCGGCCCGAGGGCGCCAGTCCGGCCGTACGCAGGAGATCCAGCGGCTCATCGGCCGCAGCCTGAGGGCCGTGACGGATCTCACGGTCCTGGTCGAGCACCAGGTCACCCTGGACTGCGATGTCCTCCAGGCCGACGGAGGCACCCGTACGGCGAGCATCGTGGGCGCATGGGTGGCCCTGCACGACGCCTGCACCCGCATGGTGGCGGCCGGCCGCATTTCTGCGCATCCGGTGCGCGTGGGTTGTGCGGCGGTGTCGGTGGGCGTCGTCGGGGGTACTCCCATGCTTGACCTCGCCTACGTAGAGGATGCTGGAGCAGAGGTGGACATGAACGTAGTCATGACGGGCGCACGTGGCCTGGTCGAGGTGCAGGGGACGGCGGAGGGCGCCCCCTTCTCCCGAGAGGAGCTCGACGTCATGCTCGCCTTGGCCGAAAGCGGCATCTCCCGCCTGCTCGTCGCCCAGTCGGAGGTCGTCGCCACACCGCCCCCTGAGCGGGACCCACGAGGATCGCCTATCCGTGGCTGAGACGGGCACCTTCGTGCTTGCCACGACCAACCCCAACAAGGCGCGCGAGATACGGGAGATCTTCGCCGTCTGTGACCCCGGGACCGAGCTGGTCGACCGGCCGCCGGGGGTGGGGGAGATCGAGGAGACAGAGGACACCTTTCTTGGTAACGCCCGCCTCAAAGCCCGGGCTCTGGTCGAGGCGACGGGCCTGCCGGCCATTGCCGAGGACACCGGCATCGAAGTGGAGGCGCTGGCCGGCGCGCCGGGCGTGCGTTCGGCGCGCTACGCGGGCGAGCCCTCGAACGAGGAGGCCAACGTCGACAAGCTGCTGGCCGAGCTCGGGCCCAGAGTGGGCCCGGAGCAACGCCGGGCCCGGTTTGTCACGGTGGCGGTTGCCATGTGGCCCGACGGCCGGGAGGCCAGTGCCGAGGGGACAGTGGAGGGTTGGATAGCCGGCGAACGCCGCGGGCGCGGCGGCTTTGGCTACGACCCCGTCTTCGTGCCCAACGGCTATGCACAGAGCTTTTCCGAGCTGGCCGAAACGGAAAAGAACCGGATCAGCCATCGCGGCCTTGCCTGGGCCCGGCTGGCAGGCTGGCTGCGCGACCAGAGGTAGGAACCTGTCGGACGTTGGCTGCAGGCTCCTCGAAACTGCCCGAAAAGTCTGGAAAGAACGGTAGGGGCGCAGACTTGCTGCGCCCATTTCGGAGGGCGCGACAAGTTCGCGCCCCTACGAATTTCCTGCAGAATCCCGGTTGAGCCGTTTTTTCGGACGGCCTCTGGCGCTCATAGAGCACTCGAAGGCAACCGCCTTCTACTTTTCCGCCGCCGCGTCCGGTTTCGGCGCCGCCGGGGCGAACGGCTCCAATTCCACCACCACCAGCGCCGTCAGCACGATCA
>PMLI01000461.1 GCA_003158835.1 Acidimicrobiaceae bacterium | reverse complement strand
CCGATGCTAGCTCGACCTCTGTCACCGTGAAAATACTATCGACACTAAGTACCAATGCTATTAATCGCGATCGACGGTCGCACGGAAGTGTGGGCGGGCGACGTCGTGCGTATCGAAATGGAGGAGATCGGGTCCCTCACGACGTCGGTGGTGCGGGGCCTCGAAGCGCTGGCACGGGGGCGGGCACAGGTCGGCGGCGGACCGCACTAGCCGGCCGTCCGCCATGCACCGGGCTGGTTGGCGGCGAGCAATGCACCCAGAGTGACGGCGGCCAGGGCCCCGACGGCCAGGCTCAACGCGGCGGTCGTGTCGCCGTGAAGAACAAGCTCGGCCCCGGCTACGGCTCCCGCGAACATGGCCGCGACGGCCAGGGCACGGCGCCCCAACGCGACCTTGCGGTTCGCAGCGCGCAAGTCGGCGGCAATGCCGGTCAGGGTCATGGTGAGCACGGTCGTTGTCAGGTCGGGGACGGCGAGCCGGCGGGCGACAGCATTCTGGATCCCCATGGCGGCGGCCAGCAGCGCCGCCAACGCATCCCGCTCCGACGCCCCCAGAGGCAGGCCGAAGCCCTCCAGCACGATCAGGGCGCAGGCGACGAGCACCAGCTCTAGGAGGGCTCCGGCCCGGAAAAGCTTGGCCCGGTCCCGGCCGGTGCGGTTGATGAGCGCTCCGCCAACCGCCGCGCCCACCAGGAAGCCGGCCAGGGCGGACAGCGACGCGCTCAGTGAGAAGCCGGGGGCGCCGGCCAGCGCAAAACCGACGAAGACGACGTTGCCGGTCATGTTCGCCACGAAGACTCGGCCCAGGTCGAGGATGCTGAAGGCATCGACCAGGCCCGTGACAATGGTCAAGCCCAGCAGCAACGGGGGCAGCGGTCCCTGGTCGAGGCTCCACATCCTCAAACCTCTCGGCTTTGAGGCCCCGGGCCGGCTGACTTGTGTGCTCACTGGAGCATCCTAGGGAGCTCCCGGTGGGTGTCCGAGCTACCCGGGATGCGGGGAGGACGGGAGGCCCGGAAGGCCCGTCCCCCGGATCGAAGCGTCCAGTACTTCGGCCAGGTGCACGGGCACGATGGACCACCCACCCCGCTCGGCCGCGGCCCGGATTTGCATCATGCAGCCGGGGTTGCTCGTAACGAGGACTTCGGCGCCGGTGGCGCGCACATTTGAAGCCTTGCGATCGCCGAGTTCACGTGCCGGCCCCGGCTGCAACAGGTTGTAAACGCCGGCCGAGCCGCAGCACAGCTGAGCATCGGCGATCTCGCGCCGTTCGAGCCCCGGAATGGCATCGAGCAGGGCGCGGGGCGCGTCGCGTATGCCCTGGGCGTGGGCCAGATGGCAAGCGTCGTGGTAAGCGATCGTGGCGGGCAAAGGGTGGCGGGGGGCGCGCTGGCCCACCTCCACCAGAAACTCGGACAGGTCGCGGGTCTGGGCCGCGAAGCGCTCGGCGCGCGCCGCGTAGGCGGGCTCGTCACGCAGCAGGCGACCGTATTCTTTCATGGCCGAGCCACACCCGGCGGCGTTCACGATCACCCTGTCCGCACCCGACGCCTCCAGCGTGCCGATCGTCGCCTTGGCGTACCGGATGGCCTCTTCCTCGCGACCGGCGTGGCCCGAAAGCGCCCCACAACACCCTTGCGGGCCCGGGATCTCGACGTCAAAACCCTCGGCCGCCAGGACCCGGGCCGTCGCCGCGTTCACCGAAGAGAACAAGACGCTCTGAACACAACCCGTAAGCATCGCCACCGTACCGCGACGCGGGCCGGCGGCCGGTATGCGCCGGCCGAGATGCTCGACGGGCGAGGGCGGCGGCGCCACCGACTCCATGACCTGGACCAGGGGCGGCAGGTGGCGCACTACCGCCGGGTGCCGGAGCAGCCGGCGCAGACCGCTGGCGTCGGCCGCCTCTAGTGCCGCCCGCGCCAGGCGCAGCCGGCGGCGGCGGCAGGGGTCGCGGCAATGCGCCGCCGCCGGTTNNCGCCCGCGCCAGGCGCAGCCGGCGAGGGTGCGGAAAGAGGCCGAAGATGAGCGCACGCGTTGCACGCTCGCGTACCGAGCGGCGCACCCGGCGCTCGATTTGCGCCCGGGTGGCGGTCACCAGCCGGTCGTACCTGACCCCGGAGGGGCATGAGGTCAGGCACCCCATGCACGACAGGCAGCTGTCGAGGTGGGCGGTGACCGCTCCCGACAGTGGAGCGCCGTCGAGCGCCTGTGCCATCAGGTGGATGCGGCCCCGGGGCGAGTCCGCTTCTTGTCCCCACAACGCATAGGTCGGGCACGAAGGCAGGCAGAACCCGCAGTGCACGNNCCCTCCGGGTCGAAAACCGCTTTGACCCGGCGCATGAGCTCGAGACCGGGCACGGGCCCCCAAATGTCGAGCGCCGGCTTGATGGCGGCGGGCGCCCGGACCACGATGACGGTGCCCCCGAACCGGTGGCAACCCTCCCGCAAATCGCTCAACAGGCCGGCGAGCGCGGCGGGCGCCGAGCTGGCGCCGAGACCGACGAAGAGCACCCCCGTACCGGCCGAACCACCGATGACAGGGACCAGCTCGTGCGCCGCAGCCAAACGGCGCACCAGCCCGAGCAGGGCCGTCACGGAACGGAGCTCGGTAGTCACCTTCAATGTCACCGGCCCTGGCAAAGATCCCCAGTCCG
>PMLI01000100.1 GCA_003158835.1 Acidimicrobiaceae bacterium | reverse complement strand
GGACCCGGCGCAGAGGATAGTCCCGGGCGGGGAGGGCTACTGGGGCGTGGACCAGAACGGCACCGCCACTCCCCTTGGCGGTGCGCAGGGCGGGCCGCCCGCACCGGCCCTCCTCCTTTCTCCTGACACCCCGGGGGACAGAGCCGTGCTGTTCGCCCTGAGCCAGGTGGGCAAGCCCTACGTTTGGGGCGGGACGGGGCCGGGGGGCTACGACTGCTCCGGGCTCGCTTACCGCTCATGGTACGAGGCCACGGGCACGTACATACCGCGCATCGCCGACGCCCAGTACCATGGCGCCGGCAGGCCGGTGCCATGGCAGGGCCTCCAGGCCGGCGACCTCGTCTTTTGGGGTTCCAGCCGGGCGCGGTGGCAAAGCGTCTACCACACCGCCATCTACGTGGGCGGCGCGCAGATCGTCGAGGCGGCGGAGAAGACCGTCCACTTGAACACCCTCTACCAGTGGGGTGGGCAGGAACTGATGGACCATGGCGTCCGGCCCACCTGAGAGCACCGGCGTGCCCTGACCAGGTGTCGGGTATGGTTGGGCTCCGGACAACGACGGGGAGGGGTTGGGTGAAACTGTCCTCGGGGCCCGTGGCTACCCAAGGTGCGCTCTTGCGCCAAGTCCACGGCGAGCTGCCGCGTGAACAGGCCGTCCGGGCCCTGTCGATCGACGGCGGTGGTGTCCGGGGCGTGGTCACGGCGATGGTGCTGGCCGAGATCGAGGCTCGGACGGGCCGCCACCTCGCCGACCTGTTCGACATCGTGGCGGGCACGTCGACGGGTGCCGTGCTCGCCGTCGGGCTCGCCGTTCCCGGCGATAAGCCGGGAGTGCCGCGCTGGAGCGCCCGGGACGGCGTGGAGATCTATAGCCAACGGCTGCCCGAAGTGTTCGATCGTTCCGGCTGGCAGGCACTGTCTGGGATCGGCAGCCTGTGGCACGAGAAGTACGACGAAGGCCCGCTCGAGGCGATGCTCCACGACTACTTCGGGGACTACATGCTTTCCGACGCCCTGACAAATGTCGTCGTGCCTGCCTACGACATCGCCACCAACGACGTCCTCCTCTTCGACAGCGCTGCCGCGCAGGCCGATCCGGCCGCGGACATGCCTATGCGTATGGTCGTCAGGGGCGCCACCGCCGCCCCGACCTACTTCGAGCCCGCGCTCGTCGGCCCCCCGTACGCGCCGGAAGAACGTCTCCTGGTCGACGGTGGCGTTTTTGCCAACAACCCAGGGGTATGCGCCTTCATGCAGGCCCAGAGGCGCCATCTCGGCTGCGACGTCATCATGGTCTCGCTGGGCACAGGCGCCGCGGTGCGCCCGCTCCACCTGGGGGAGGTGAAGTCCTGGGGCGTGGCCCACTGGGCGCGGCCGTTGTTCAACCTCGTCCTGGACAGTGCCAGCCAGGCCACGGACCATCACCTGCGGTCCTTGCTGGGCGAGCAACGGTATTTCCGGTTCCAGGCCACTCTGGACGGCTGCAGCCACCGTCTCGACGATGCGTCGGCTGCCAACCTGAGCCACCTGCGCCAGGCGGGCGAAGCGTTCATCGCCGCCAAGTCAGAGGATCTCGACCGCGCCTGCGCCCTTTTGGACCGGTAGACCCCGGTCGCAGTGCGAGTGGCCCGACCGGCATCAGTGCCCGGCGCCGCCGGCAGGTGCGACCGGGCCGCGCCGGGGGTAGTTTGCTGCAGATGACCAGTCGCGACACCTCTGTGGTCCAGCTCGTCCCGGCCGGGGAAGGCGAGTACCGGACCGAGCACGATTCCATGGGCGCAGTCAAAGTACCGGCGCGCGCCAAGTGGCAGGCGCAGACCCAGCGAGCCGTCGAGAACTTCCCCGTTTCCGGCCAAGGCATAGAGCGATCGCTGGTTCGCGGGCTGGCCTTGGTCAAAAGGGCTGCCGCGCTCGAGAACGCGGCCCTGGGCGTGGTGCAGGCCGACGTTGCCTCCGCCATCGCCGAGGCCGCCCTCGAAGTAGCAGACGGCCGTTGGGACGGCGAGTTCCCAGTCGACGTCTTCCAGACCGGGTCGGGCACCTCGTCCAATATGAACATGAACGAGGTCCTGGCCACTTTGGCCTCGGAACGACTGGGCCGACCGGTCCACCCCAATGACCAGGTCAACGCCTCCCAGTCGTCCAACGACGTGTTCCCATCGGCCATCCACCTGGCGGCCTGTGCCGAAATTGCGGGCTCCCTCGTCCCTGCCCTGGAGCACCTGGCCCGGGCCTTGCGCCAAAAAGCGGACCAGTTCAGCGGCGTGGTCAAGGCCGGCCGGACCCATCTGATGGACGCCACTCCCGTCACCCTGGGCCAGGAACTGGCCGGTTACGCGGCGTCGGTCGAGCACGGCGTCGAGCGCCTCGAGTCCTGCCTTCCACGGGTCGGTGAGCTGCCCCTGGGAGGGACGGCGGTGGGGACGGGACTGAACGCTCCGCCCGCCTTCGCGGCGTCGGTGATAAAGCGGATGGCGGGCGAGCTAGGGCTGCCCCTCAGCGAGGCGAGGGACCACTTCGAGGCTCAGGGTTCGCGCGACGCTCTGGTGGAGGCGTCCGGCGCCGTGCGCACGGTGGCGGTTTCGCTCTACAAGTGTGCAACCGACATCCGCTGGATGGGCAGCGGGCCCCGCACCGGTCTGGCGGAACTGAAGATCCCTGACTTGCAGCCCGGTAGCTCGATAATGCCCGGAAAGGTCAACCCGGTTATGGCCGAGGCCGTGTCCCAGGTGGTGGCCCAGGTCATCGGCAACGACGCATCCATTGCGTTCGGAGGGGCGGCCGGCAATTTCGAGCTCAACGTCATGCTCCCAGTCATTGCCCATAACCTCTTGGAGGCGGTACGACTTTTGGCCAATGTAAGCCGGCTTTTCGCCGACCGGTGCATCGCCGGCCTCGAAGCGGATGTCGAGCGCTGCCGCACCTACGCGCTGTCGTCCCCCGCCATCGTGACCGCACTAAACCCGTATATCGGCTATGAACAGGCGGCCAAAGTGGTCAAGCAGTCGCTGGCCGAAGGCAAGGACCTGCGCACTGTCGTGCTGGAAAATGGCTTGCTCAGCGAAGAGGAGGTCGACAGGGCCCTGGACGTGACCGCTATGACCAGAGGCGGGATCGTTAAATGACACCGATAGGGTCGGTGGCCGCACCTTCGGACAGCCGGCTTTATCAATTATTCGTCCTGCTACACGTGATCTGCGTCGTGGGCGGTTTCGGTTCCATCGTCTACCGGTCCTTCGTGCTCGACCTCGCCCGCCGGCGGGGCTTTGCGGCCGCCGCCGGCGTCCTGGCCGTGTTCGGGCAGGTGGTCCAGGTGGGCGAGTTCTTGCTTTACGGCGCCGGTGTTTTCGGCATCGCGGCCGCAGCCACCGGAGGTAGCGGGACATCCTTCAGCCGGGCCTGGGTGAGCGCCGCTCTCGCCGTTTTCGTGGTGATGGTCGGCGTCCTGCACGGGCTCGTGGGCCCGGCCGAGCGCCGCTACAAGGCGGCCCTGCTCGAGCTCGCCCAGGCGCCGGCGATGGCGCCCCCGGGCCGCCCGCCACAATTG
>PMLI01000153.1 GCA_003158835.1 Acidimicrobiaceae bacterium | reverse complement strand
CGAGCCGGTCCTGGGCGAGCCGGTGCCGCCGGCACACGGGCCGCAGCCTCCCCCACCAGCCGATGCCGGAGAAGCCTGGGTTTGGGAGCGCGCCCACGCTTACCGGTACAGCGACATCGAACTGGCGGAGTGGGTACCGGCCATTCGCGACCTGGCGTCAGGTACATCTCAAGTGCACGTAATCCTGGACAACTGCTGGCAGGCCAACGCCGTCGACAACGCCGGCACCGTGCTGCGGTTGGTGGCTCGCTGACCCTGCCCGTCGAGATGGAGCAATTGACGGTCACCACCGGCGACGGCGTCAGGCTGGCATGCTGGGATTTCGGGGGCTCGGGCACGCCCCTGCTCATGCTGCACGGGGTCGGGCTCAACGGCCATTGCTGGGCACCGGTGGCCGGCCTGATGGGCGAGGGCTTCCGCCTTCTGGCCCTGGACCTGAGAGGCCATGGCGCTTCCGGCCGTTCTCCGGACGGCCGTTACGGCTGGCACCGTTTCGCGGCCGACGTGCTCGAGGTCGTAGACGGCCTCGGGCTGGCCGGCGCACGGCACGACCTGGCGGGTGTACGGGGCGTGGCGGGCGTAGGCCACTCGGCCGGCGCCTCCGCTCTCCTGCTGGCCGAAGCCGGCCATCCCGGGACCTTCACGCGGCTGTGGGCATGGGAGCCCATCGTCAGCGTCCCCGGGAGCAGCCTGCGGGAACAACGCAGCTCCGAGTTCGCCCAAAGAGCGCGCCGGCGCCGTTCGCACTTTTCTTCCGTCGCCGAGGCCAGGGCGCACTTGGAGGGACGAGGCCTGTTCGCCGAGTTCAGCCCCGAAGCTTTCGAGGCTTTCCTGAGCGGGGGACTGGTCCCGGCCGGCCGTGGCGGCGTCGAGCTGGCCTGCCGGGCCGAGGACGAGGCCAACGCCTACGAGGCGGCCGCTCGGAACGGGCTGTGGGAGTGCCTCGAGGCGGCCCGCGGACCGGTGCGAGTGGTGGGCGGAGCCACCAGCGCGGCGGTGCCGGGTCGGGAACTGGCCGCGATCGCGGCCCGGCTGCCGGCCGGAGGAGCGGTCGTGATGCCCTCGGTGGGCCACTTCGGGCCTTTCCAGGATCCCGCTGCTATCGCCGCGGACATAACCGGCTGGGCCCGATGACCCGGCCCGGGGCAGGCCCGCAAGAGGAGCCCTCTACTACGGGCCGGGCCGGCCAGCCCCGAGGTCCGCATTCCGGTCCCTGGGGCTGGTTAGCCTGACTGCGATGGCGTTGCAGTTGCCGGCCTCGCTCACTCCTTCGAAGGTTTCCACGTTTAAGGATTGTGCCCTGGTGTTCCGCCTTTCGGCCATCGACAAGCTGCCGGAGCCGGCCAGCCTGCAGGCGTTCAAGGGGACCGTGGTCCACCGCGCCCTCGAGCTGCTCATGTGGGAGGAGCAACCGGGCGACCGCACCCCCGGCGCCGCCTCCGTGAAGCTGGACCGGGCCCTGGAAGAGCTCCGGGCCGGCCGAGAGGGGGCGGAACTGGCCCTGTCCGGCGCCGACCTCGAGCAGTTCGTCACTGATGCCCGCCAGTTGGTGA
Organism: Acidimicrobiaceae bacterium; assembly: GCA_003158835.1. Lineage (GTDB taxonomy): Bacteria > Actinomycetota > Acidimicrobiia > Acidimicrobiales > Palsa-688 > Fen-671. The sequence goes on along the minus strand of PMLI01000153.1, from coordinate 7,890 downwards.
GCAACTACTTCGTCCTGGAGGACCCCAACCAGGTCCGGGTGATGGGCACGGAGCTCCGCATGCAAGTGGACCTCGGCCCGCCGCCGGACGAGAGCCACGTACCCGCCACCAGCCGTCTGCGCCTGCGGGGCATCATCGACCGCCTGGAGATGGATGAAAACGACGAGCTGGTGGTGACCGACTACAAGACGGGGCGGGCGCCCGGGCAAACCCACGAGCAGTCTCGCCTGGGCGGTGTCCACTTCTACGCGTTCCTGTGCGAGCAGGTGCTCGGGCGGCGTCCCGTGCGGGTGCAGCTGCTCCACCTGCGCGAGCCGCTCGCCATTAGCACCACACCTTCGGACCAGTCCATAACCGGGCTGGAGCGGCAAGCCACCGCCATATGGGCCGCCGTCAAACGGGCGTGCCTGCTGGAGGACTTCAGGCCCAAGCCCGGCCCCCTGTGCGACTGGTGCGGCTACCACGCCTTTTGCCCGGCCAAAGGTGGCGACTTGGCCCTGGCCCGGGCCCAGGCGGAGAGCATCCCTCGTTTGGGAGCTACCGTGGCGCCATCCCAACTGCTCCCTCTTCCCGCCGCGGGGTGAGACGGCCGCAATCGGCTGCAGCCGCCGCCGTCAACGGCCTCGCCCGCTTTCCCGAGCTGGGCGCGATCGCCCGGTGGGACGCAGCCGTGGACAGCTACTTCGAAGCCCACCTGAGAGGGCGGCGGGCCCTGGATACTCTTATGTACGCGGCCAGTGCCGCGGGTGACCACAGCATGATCTGGCTGGGACTGGCCGGGCTCGAGGGGTGGCGGTCAGGACGGGGCCGCAGCGCCCTATTGAGGGCGGGAGCGCTGCTGGGCGCCGAATCGGTCCTGGTCAACGGGCTAGTGAAATTGGCGTTCCGCCGGCGCCGCCCCGAAAGCACCGGACCGCGCCCACTGCCGCTGCGCATCCCCCGCACGAGCAGTTTCCCGAGCGGCCACGCCAGCGCCGCCTTCTTCGCCGCCGCCCTGTTGCGCGACGACGCTCCGGCGCCTCTGGTTTATGCTGCCGCCGCAACGGTGGCTTCCAGCCGCGTGCACGTGAGCATGCACCACGCCTCCGACGTCATAGCCGGGGCCGCCCTCGGGGCCGCTCTGGGCGAGCTGACCCGGCGCCTGTGCCCGATCGTGCCCCGCGGTGAACAAAGCACCCGGCCTCGCCGGTTGTAAAGGCTATGCCTTGCTTCTCAGTTACGTGGGACTACTTATGCCCCTTCGCCCGCACCGCGCACGAACACCTGGCCACGGCCCTACGGGCCGGTGCCGACTGGGACGTGCACTTCCGCTTCTTCTCGCTCGCGCAGGCCCACGTCCCCCAAGGGGGTGCACCGGTGTGGGACCAGCCGCTCACCAGTCCCGGGGTCCTGGCCGGGCTGGCCGGCCTGGTAGTGCGTGAACGCGACCCCGAGCACTTCCTCGACGCCCACATGGCCTTGTTCGGGGCCCGCCACGACCAGGCACTCGACCTGCGCGACCGCGAGGTCGTGGCCCGTGCCCTCGACGCGGCCGGCCTGGACGGGGCCGGGATAGTGGAGGACGCGGCCGGCGGGTGGGCGGCGCAACGAGCCCAGGCCGAACACGAAGAGTCCGTACAGAGGTGGGATGTCTTCGGGGTCCCGACGTTCATCAGCGGCGACAAGGCGGTTTTCGTCAGGCTCATGAACCGGCCCGAGGGCGACGCCAAACTGGCGGAGACGAGCATCGAGCGAGTCCTCGACCTTGTCGACAATTTCGCCGACCTGAACGAGTACAAGTTCACGAAGATCCCACGCTGAGACAGTCCGGGCCCGGCCCGAAAGGCAGTAGACGCAACTCATGAGCGCAGATAACACGAGGCTGGCCCGCCCCGAGAGAGGTGGGCCGACCGAAGGGGGCTACAGCCATCGTCAGATCTTGGTGATCATGTCGGGCCTCATGCTCGGCATGTTCCTCGCCGCCCTCGACCAGACGATCGTCACAACGGCATTGACCCGGATAAGCGAGGATTTCCACCGCCTCAACCTCTACAACTGGGTGGTCACCTCCTACCTGCTCACGTCCACGGTGACGACTCCGCTTTACGGCAAGATCTCCGACCTGTTCGGCCGAAAAGCCATATTCCAGTTCGCCATAGTCCTGTTCCTGGCCGGCAGTGCCCTGTCGGGGCTTTCGGGCAGTATGGTGCAGCTCATCCTGTTCCGGGGCGTTCAGGGCCTGGGCGCGGGCGGCCTGTTCTCGTTGGCGCTTTCGATCGTGGGCGACGTCATTCCCCCCCGCGACCGGGGCCGTTACCAGGGTTACTTCGGCGGGGTCTTCGGCGTGGCCAGCATCGTCGGGCCGCTGGCGGGCGGGTTCTTGGTCGACGAGGCCTCGTGGCGCTGGGTCTTCTATGTGAACCTGCCCATCGGTGTGGTGGCTCTTTTCGTCATCAACCGGGTGCTGCATACCGACCACCGTCGCCGGGCGGCCCGCATAGACGTGGGCGGGGCCCTGCTGTCGGTCGGCGGGGTGGCGCTGTTGCTCATCGCCGTGCAGAGCGCCGGGCAGGTGGCCCATTTGACCACCACCGCCAAATGGGCCGGGCCCCTCGGGATCGTGCTCATCGCCGCCTTCATCTGGTGGGAGGGGCGGGCGGCCGAGCCGATAGTGCCATTACGCCTCTTTCGCAACAACGCTTTCTCGGTGGCGTCCGTGCTCGGCCTGGTAACCGGTGCGGTGATGTTCGGAGCCATCATCTTCTTGCCCCTGTACCTGCAGACGGTGCGGTGCATCAGCCCCACGTTGTCAGGCCTGCGGCTCTTGCCCTTGCTGATCGGTCTCCTTTTCACTTCGATCACTTCGGGCCTCCTGATATCCAAATGGGGGCGCTATAAGGGGTTCGTGATCACCGGCACGGCCGTCCTGTCCGTGGGCATGTACCTGATGTCGCTGATCCAGGTCGACACCGGGGCGGTGGTGCTGGCCGCCATGATGTTCGTCGTCGGCGCCGGCCTTGGCCTTTTCATGCAAACCCTGATAATCGCCGTTCAGAACGCCATTTCGATGCAGGACATGGGAGTGGGGACCTCAGCCATAACCTTTTTCCGTACCCTTGGTGGCGCCGTCGGGGCGGCCGTGTTAGGAGCCGTCCTGCTGGACCAGGAACGGGTGCTGCAGGCCGCCGACATCGCCAAGTACGGCAAGGTATTGGGGACCGCCCACAATTTCACCTCCGCCATGGACCGAGCCTTCCTTTACTCGGTACCCGTGGCCGTCATTGCCTTCGGCCTGTCCTTCCTCTTGAAGGAAGTGAAGCTGCGGACGTCCCTGGACCGTAGTGCGCCCCCTGTTGGTGAAGGTGTCGCCGCAGACCAGGTCTCGGGGGGCCAGGTCGTCGCCTGAGACGGCCCTCGCCCCGCTCAGCCGGCGCCCGGTGCTCCCTGCCNNGGCGGAGCCGGCGCCCGGTGCTCCTGCATAATGGTCCCACCCTCTGGGCATGATGAGTACATGGAGCGAGACCGCACTTTTGAACAGCCTCAATTGCTGCCCAGCCCTGAGCGGGCCGGCTCCCGGCCCGCTTCCCCCGCTCTCCGCCGACGCCAAGCCGGCCTCGTCGGCATCGCTCGGGCGCGGGCGGCTCTGGCTCAAGCGGCCCGGCGGGCCGAGGACCGGACGCGGTACAAGGCCGCCTGAGGTCCACCTCTAGTACCGTGCGGTGAGTGACATCCCTTGCCGAAGCCCTGGGCCACGGGCCGGACGCCAAGCTCCTGATCGTCACCTGCGATGACCTTGGTGTCAGTTATGCCTCCAATTCGGCCATTTACGATGCCCTGCGCACCGGAGTGGCGACCTCAGCGGGGCTGGTGGTGCCCGGGCCGTGGGCCCGGGAGGCAGCCGCCAGCTACCGAGGCGAGGACATCGGAGCTCATCTGACCCTCAACGCCGAGTACGACCTTTACCGCTGGGGCCCGGTGACCCACGCGCCTTCTCTGCTCGATGGTGACGGTGGCTTCCCCCGGACACTGGTCGACCTGTGGGAGCACGGCGACGTCGACGAGGTGCGCAAGGAATGCCGCGCCCAGATCGAACGGGCCATCTACTGGGGCTTCGACGTCAGCCATCTCTCCGCTCTTCTGGGTGCCCTCGAGCTACGGCCGGAGTTCTTCGATGTGGCGCTGCAGCTGGCCGTTGATTTCCGGCTCCCCTTGCGCTTGGCCGGAGCCGACCAGCAGTACCAAACCGGTTTCCCGTTCCGACAGCTGGCGGCCGAAGCCGGGGTGTTGAGCCCCGACCGCCTGGTCCGCTCCGCCCGCGGCCAAAGTGCCAGGGCCGGCCTGGACCAGATCCTCAACGACATGCCACCGGGCGTGACCGAGCTCGTACTGCGCCCGGCCCGGGACACGGACGAATTGCGGGCCGTCATGCCGGACTGGCCGGCGCGTGTACAAGACCACGACATCGCCACGATCTCCCACCAGTTGCGTGCCCTCACCACCCGGACCGGCGTGGCTCTTACCGGCTACCGGTCCCTGCGGGAACTTCAGAGAAGAGAACCTGCCGGCCCGCTCTGAGCCCGCCACGGCCCTCGAGCCCGCCGGGCGCCACCCCAAGCCCGGCCGGCACCGCCTCAAGCCAGCCGGCGGGCCACCCAGGCGTCGGGGTCAGCCACGAGCTGGGCCACCTCGGGCGAAAACTCGCCCTTGGCCACCTGTTCGATCGTCATGTGCTCGAGCACGGCCCGCAGGCTGGCGCGCACCGCCACCCAGGCGTCCTGGAGGTGCTTGGCCGCCCCCTGGTAGCTGGCCGTCTCCGGCCGCAGCCCCCGCACCTGCGCCAGGGGCCCCTCCAGGGCCCTGATGACCTCGGCCAGGGTGATCTCGGACGCGGGCCGGGCCAGGTTGTAGCCCGCCTCGCGGCCGCGGTGGCTGACCACGATCCCGGCCCGGCGCAAGTCGTTCAATATGACCCCCAGGAACTTTCCCGGGAGCCTCTGATCGGTAGCCAGTTCCTCGACGGTCATGGGCTCGGACGCAGTGGCCAGCACCAACAGCGCTTGTACGCCGTAGTCGACCTTGGCGGAGATTTGCACACCCGCAGTGTAGAGCGGGGCCGCCCGCAGGCCGCTGATACCAGAGCGTCGCCCTCTGTTCACCCCTCGCTACCGCTACCGTTGTCCTCGTGAGCTTGCTGGCCCGACCTGGTCCCGGCTCTCCTGACGGTGACGAAGCGGCCCCGGTCCGGTGGCGCAGGTTCGCCCCCCCCGTGCTCGCCGTCGTGGTGTACTGCTTGCTCGGTGGCTTCGCGTACGGGGCACAATCCCCGATCTCGAACACGGCGCTGCCGCCCTGCGCCTGTAACGACCTGGCCCTGCAAGCCTGGTTCCAGGCGTGGCCGGCCCACGCCATAGCCCACGGCCTCAACCCCTTTATCTCGACGGCTGTCTACTACCCCAGGGGCGTCAACCTGATGAGCAACACCGGGGCGCCGCTGCTCGGGATCGTCTTCGCGCCGGTCACCTGGGTGTTCGGGCCGGCCGCCGCCCTCAACCTGGTCATGCGGCTCGGCTTCGCCCTGTCGGCCATCTCCATGTTCTTCGTGCTCCGGCGCTGGGTGCGGTGGTGGCCGGCGGCGTTCGCGGGCGGGCTGCTTTATGGCTTTTCTCCCTACGTCGTGGGCCAGGCCCAGGCGCACGACTTCTTGATGTTCGTGCCCTTCCCCCCGCTCATCCTGGCCCTGCTCGACGAGGTGGTCATCCGGCGCCGTCACGTGGTGCGCAACGGCATCCTGCTCGGAGCGGTGGTCACGGCCCAACTCCTGGTATCGCCCGAGGTGCTGAGCATGTTCGCCCTGGCGGTGGTCGGGGGCCTGGTAGTGCTGGTCGCCCGTCACCCGGTGGCAGCGCGCCAGCGCCTGCGGGATGTAGGTCTCGGCCTCGGCGCCGCCGCCACCAGTTTCGTCGTCCTCGCCGCCTACCCGTTGTGGGCCTACCTGAGCGGGCCGTTCCACGTCTCGGGGCCTCAGCACCCCATAGATGTCATCGAGGACTACCACACGACGCTCGAGTCGCTGGTCTTCCCGAACAGCCTGGAGCGTTTCGGCACCGCCGGCATGTTCGCCCGAGGCAACGCCCTGGCCGGGGCCAATGCGGTGGAGCACGCCGTCTACCTGGGGCTCCCACTGCTGGGCATCCTCCTGTTGATCGTGGTGCGCTACCGCCGGGTCGGCATCGTCCAGCTGCTCTCGCTGGTGGGGCTGGGAGCCTGGGTGGTCACCCTGGGCCCGTTCCTGTACATCAACGGGACGCCACACCCGGAGATCCACCTGCCCTACGACCTCATAAAGCACATCCCGCTCATCAACGCCGGTATCGACGTCCGCTATGCGCTGGTCATGTACCTGGCTGTGGCCGTCGTACTGGCCGTCGGGCTCGACCGGTTGCGGGCCGACGGGCTCTTCGCCCCAGGGGAGGGGTGGCGCCGGCGACTGGCGGGGCCATGGACGGCTACTCCCCGGGCTCGGGCCGGCCTGGGCGTGGCCCTGGCCGCCATCGGGCTCGTGCCGCTGGTGCCGAGCCTTCCGTACACATCGACCTTGTTCGGGGTGCCCAGCGTCTTCACAGCCCCGGGGTCACCGGTCAACAACGGGGACGTGGTCCTGTCCTACCCGCTCCCGGTGGGTTACGAGAACTACGCCGACGACCAGGCCCTGCTCTGGCAAGCCGAGGCCGGGATGCGTTTCAAGCTGATCGGCTTCCGGGGGGCCGTGGCCGGTCCGGACCACAAGCCGCTGATCGGGGCGGCCCTCTGGCTCGCTCCGAGCGTCACTGAAGCCTTGCTGGTGTGGGGCCTCTACGGCCAGCCCTACCCGCCGCCGGTGTTCGGCCCGTCGACCTCGAACGCCATCAGGGTGTTCCTGGCCACCTACCACGTCGATGACATAACCGTTGTCCCCTCGGGAGTGCCGACGGCGACATTGATCTCCTACTTCACCGCTGCCCTGGGCCGCCCTCCGAGCGACTTTCAGGGCACTTACGTCTGGTCGGACATCCCGCAGTTGCTAGCCCGATCGCNNACCGCGACCAGCGGTCCGGGCGCATCTCGCCCGGTGACAAATATGTTCACCTGGGCGGGCCGGCCGGCAATGGCCCCGGCCACGTCGTCCCCGTCGATCCAGCCCCAGTTGACCGGGTAGGTGACTTCGTCCAGGACGACCAGCTGGTAGCGCCCCGAGGCGATCGCCTCCTTGGCCACCGCCCAGGCTGACCGGGCTATCTCCGCCGAGCGTCCGAGGTCGTCGACCTCCCACGAGAACCCGTCGCCCATGGTGTGCCATTCGGCCCCGAGTTCTGTCAGGAGGCGGACTTCGCTCGAGTTCCACTTGCCCGACTTGACGAACTGCACGACACAGACGGCCCAGCCCCGTCCCAATGCTCTTACGACGGTGCCCATGGCGGCTGTCGTCTTACCTTTGCCGTCCCCGGTTGCGACCAGGACTATCGACGGTGCCCGCCGGTTGGCTTCGGGTGGCGGGGTGGTGGGCGGTTCTGCGGTCATGGGAGCTCCTGGATTTCACAGGGACGAGCCCGGGACGGCCGCGGCCGNNCACCAGGGCCCGCCGCCGGACGGGTGCTATGGCCGGCCCGCTGCTGCTGACCAGCACTTCGACCTCGGCACCGAAAAACCGCTTGATGTTGTCCTCGGTCAGGACATCGGCCGGGACGCCGGCGGCGACGGCGCGGCCATGGGAAAGGACCAGCAACTTTTCGGCGAACTGGGCGGCCAGGGTGAGGTCGTGGATGGCACAGACGACGCTGATGCCCTGCTCACGCCGGAGCTCGTCGGCCAGTTCGAGGACGAGCTGGCTGTGACCGAGGTCTAGTGACGTGGTGGGCTCGTCCAGCACCAGCA
>PMLI01000504.1 GCA_003158835.1 Acidimicrobiaceae bacterium | reverse complement strand
CCGTGGGGCTGCCGGGCCACCAGTGCGGCGCGTTCGGCGGCGGGGTCGCTGGCAGCATCGAGGAGCCTGCCTACCCAGGGCGTGTCGACGGTGCCCGGGCTCACGCAGTTCACCCGGATCCCCTCCCCGATGTGGTCGGCGGCCATCGCCCGGGTCAGCGCCAGTACGGCCCCTTTGGAGGCGCTGTAAAGGGCACGGCTCGGTAGGCCGACGTCGGCCGCGACCGAGCAAGTGTTGACGATGGCGGCGCGCTCCGACGCTCGCAGGGCCGGCAGGAGGGCACGCGTCACGCGCACCATGCCGAAAACATTGATCTCGAAAACCCGGCGCCATTCCTCGTCAGGATTGTCCTCGACGGTGCCCTGCGCACCGGTCCCGGCATTGTTGACGAGCACATNNCCTCGTCCGCTTCCTCGACGGCAGAGCGGTAACCGTGGCCGGCATTGTTGACGAGCACATCGAGACCCCCGAGACGGTCCAGTGCCGCCAGTGCCGCGGCGCGCACCGCCTCATCGTCCGCGACGTCGCAGCGCTGCCATTCGACACCCTCGGCCACGCCCGGGGCCGGAGCCGCCAGGTCCAGGACCAGGAGACGGGCTCCGGCCTCGACCATACGCCGCGCTGTCGCCAGGCCTATGCCCGATGAGCCCCCCGTCACGATCGCTCGCCAACCGCAGAACTGGCGTTGGCTCGGTGAGGCGTCGGTCATATTGTCTGACACCTTTCGACAACGGGCATTCCTTTCTTTCTACCACGTCGTCCAAAAGCCCCCCTTCCTCGCTCGACCCGAGGCCGGCCGACCTCATGAAGGCCGTGCCGGATGAAGGGAGTGGCGGGCAGGTACCATCGGGAGGCCCTGAGATCGCCGGCTCCGGTGGGTTACCCTGCGTTGTGAAAGTGGCCCCGCGCTCACAAGTCAGACCAAACACAAGGCGTAACCGCCGGCTTGTGCGTGTCATCATCGTGGTGGCGGCACTGGTGGCGGCGGTGACCGTGGCTTTCCGGGCCGTCAGTGCCCGGGCCTTCCTGGAAGTCTGGTCGCAAACTTTGCCGGACACCGGGCGTCCCATCGGCCTCTCCTCGCCCGATATGGCAACTCTGGCCGGCGGGCCGGCGGTGGTCGTAGGCGACCGGGCCGGCTATGTGTACGCCTTCTCTCTGGCCAACGGGAAGGAGGTCCCGGGTTGGCCCGCCCGCACCGGGGGCATCCCCGTCGACTCCACACCGTCAGTGGCCGCCCTCAGCCCCGGCTCACGTGATGACACCGTCTTCGTGGGCGTCGGCAACTCGTCCACGCCACAGGCCGGCGGGTACGAGGCGTTCAACCCCGATGCCACCGAGCGCTGGTTCGTGCCCGTGAAGAACCCGGCCAGTGACCCCAAGGCAGGCCATACCTCGGCTGTGAGAGCATCGCTGGCGCTCGGGGATCTTCAGGGCGCCACACTCGACGCGGTGGCCCCGTCGTTGGGCCAGGAGCAGTACGCGCTCGACGCCGCCACCGGCGCCACCTTGCCCGGGTTCCCCTGGTTCACGTCTGACAGCGACTTCTCGACCCCGGCCCTGATCGACCTCTACGGCGACGGCCAGACCGAGATCGTCGAGGGTGGCGACCAGACGGCGGGGGTCGCCTACGGCGTGCACTACACCCGGGGCGGTCACCTGCGGGTTTTGGCGCCTTCGGGCAACGCCGGTACCGGCCGGCCGGCCGGGGGGTTGCGGTGCGAGTACAACACGGACCAGGTCGTACAGTCCTCCCCCGCCGTGGGCCCGTTCCTGGCCAGGGGCGCGACCGGCATCGTCATCGGTACCGGCACCTATTGGCCGCGGGCGTCGAGCACCGACAAATTGCTGGCCTTCGGTGCTCGTTGCAACCTTGTCTGGGAAGCGAGCCTGGACGGGGCGACGTTGTCGAGCCCGGCCCTGGCGGACGTCGAAGGAAATGGTGCCCTCGACGTGATCGAGGGCACGGACAACGGCCGCGGCGGTGGCTCCGTGTACGCCTTGGCCGGAGCTACGGGCACGGTGCTGTGGGCCCAAAACGTGTACGGGGAGGTAATCGGCGGTGTCGTCACGGTCGATCTCGGCCACGGCTACCAGGATGTGGTCGTGCCGACCACTGAGGGTGCCATGGTCCTCAACGGCAGGACGGGCCAGGTGGTGGACACGCTCGAGCTCGACGTCGGCCTGCAAGGGTCCCCCCTCGTGACAGACGACCCCAACGGGACGATCGGCATCACCCTGGCCGGCTACAACGGCTACAACCAGGGCGAGGTCGACCACTTTCAGATGCCCGGTTCGCACGGCGCCCGGGTCGACGAGGCCGGCGCCTGGCCCATGTTCCATCACGACCCGCAGTTGACCGGCAACACCGGCGGGACCGCTAAATAACCCTCATGGGGCAAGGTGCCGCAGGCCGGCGGCGCCGGTCCGGCCCGAGATAGGACCGCATTCCTCCAACAGCGGCATGAGTGCTTCCAACCCGTTGACAAGCATGGTCCTGGGCACGCCGCGGGCTTGGAGCACGTCGGCCGACCAGTCCAGGAACTCGGTGAAGACGGCGTGGTCGTCGACACGCTGGGCGGCGGCCGCGAACCGCACCATATAGGCCAGGTCTTCCTTGGTGCGGTCGAGCTGACGGGGCGAATAAGTGGCCATCGACCGGGACCGCAGGAAGAGATCTGTAAAGGCCACGCCGGCCAGTTCTTCGGCCTGGGACTCGAGCTGCTCCGCCTCGGGGCGCGTAGGGGCCGGTTAGGNNTCGGGGCCGGTTCGGCCCCGACGGCCGGAGAAGACTCGCTCCAGGTCGCCAGCACGCTTATGGCCTCGGCAACGCTCTCCCCGTAGCCGTCCGCGCCCAGGAGGTTGGCCCGCGGCGGCGCCCCCCGCAGGGCGCGACCTCCGGCCAGTACAGGTATGCCATGGGCGTGGGCGGCCTCGGCCAGGGTTGTCACGCCCTTGTAGAAGAGCGGCACACTGCAGGACACGGCCAGCGCATCGGGCCGGTGACGCTCGACGAACCGGGCGACGTCGCGGGCCGGGGTCGATGCCCCGAGGCCGACGACGGCGATGCCTTCGGCTCTCAGCAGTTCGGCGATCATGTGCGCCGCGACCGAATGCCAGTCGCCCTCGGCGCAGGCGACGACCACCAAGGTTGGGCCGGCCGGAGCCGGCGCCGCGGACGAGAGGGCATAGAGGGTCGACTCGGTCACGCCCGAGGCAAGATGCTCGTCGGCCACGCTCAACTGGTCCCGTTGCCAGAGCTCACCGACTTGGCGCTGGGCCGGGGCGAGGACGTCACAGATGACGCTGCCCACGGACGTCCCCGTGTCAAGCAGCTCCAAAGCAAACCGGACGGCTTCGATGGTCGCGCCCGCCAGCGCCAGTTCCATAAACCGGTCGACCCGCTGGGAGGGATCCAGGGTGCTCACAGGGACACGCCGGGCCCGAGGACCGGCTCCGGGCCGATGTCGCGCCGGCCGTCATCGCCCACCTNNGGCCTGGTACATGGCGCGGTCGGCGGCCGGCAAAGCCAGGGCGATCTCCTCGCCCACCAAGGCGATACCAGCACTGAAAGTAATCGGGGAGGGGCGGTCGGCGTGCCAGGTTTTGCGGAAACGCTTGAGAAAGGCAATGGGATCCGAGCCGGTGCCGAGGACCAGCACAAACTCATCACCCCCGTAGCGTCCGGCAAAGTCTTTGGCCCGCAAGCTCTTTCGAAGGGCACGGGCGAAGCTCACCAGCGCTTCGTCGCCGGCGCCGTGACCGAGCCTGTCGTTCACCTGTTTGAAGTGGTCGAGGTCCACCATGAGCAAGACGTCGCCGAACCTCAGCCGCCCCAAGGCGCGGCCCACCATGCGCCGGTGCGCCAGCAGGGTGAGGCTGTCGATGGCGGCGTCCTCGATGAGC
>PMLI01000001.1 GCA_003158835.1 Acidimicrobiaceae bacterium | reverse complement strand
TGCGGCTTCGTACCCGGCTTCCCGGCCCCGAGCGACTTGCGCTAGCAACTGTCGCGGTAATCGGGCTGATCGTGGTTGATGGCCTGGTGCTAAACATTGTCCTGCGTCTTTCGCGCCCAGCGTGGCTAGCCACGCTGCTGCTGGAGATGGTCGCAGTCTACGTCGCGTGCCTGGCGAGACCCCTCCCCGCACTCACAAGCTCCTTTCGGTCGGACGGGTCCCTGCACGCGCCGCCCAGACGACCGCGTGGCAGGGGCAACTTTGTCTATTGGGTATCAGCCGGCGGAGCTCTCGCGGTCCTGGCAGTCACAGTGAGCCTATCGGTGCTGAGCCAGGAGTCGGTGACACAAACTCCGTTCACAACGCTGAGCCTGACAACGGGAGCGAGCGGAGCGCCCGGACTGCTTCCGGTGACCGTGCGCGTCACCAGTGGCCAGGGTCGCACGCGGGCCTTCGACCTGACGGTTCAGGGAGGTGCGTCCTCCCGCAGTCTGTGGAGTTTCTCGTTGACTACCGGTTCTACGTTCACCGTCAGGGTTCCACGCTCGGGTCGGCCCTTCAGCGCCGACCTGTTTACTAGCGGATGGCGACCACAGTCGAGCTTGAGATCAGGCGTTCCTTACCGGTATGTAACTCTTGCCGGTGGCCAAGATGGCTAGAGTCGTCCGCCGAATCACGACCGACTTCGGCGGCTTGCGGAGCCTTCAGGCTCACCGCGAGCTAATACTCAACGCTATCTCCCTGCTTGGGACAGCCTCCATTACATCGGTCCTGGGATTTGCATTCTGGGCGGTTGCCGCTCGTCTTTTGCCAATCAGTGCCGTTGGGTTCGCTTCGAGCACAATCTCACTTATGATGCTCCTGTCTACCGTCGGGATGCTCGGGTTCGGCACGATGCTTATCGGCCAGCTAGCGAGCGGTAGATCGGCGCGTGATGGACTTTCGGCCGCCGCTCTGCTCTGCTCGTCGATGGTGGCGGCCGTATTGGCCGCTGTGGTGGTGCTAGTCGGCCACCTTTTTCGTCTCCTCCCTCTTCTGGCCGCTGATGGTACCTGTGAACTGTTGGTCGTCGGCTCGGCTCTTACGACCCTCACGTTGGTGTTCGACCAGGCGGTTATCGGTCTGCTAGCCGGTCACGTGCAACTTCTGCGCAACGCCGTCGCCGGTGTTGTAAAGCTCATCGTGGTATTCGGCAGCGCTCGACTTTTGCTCCGTGGCTTCGGAGGCGGGGTCGTATTGGCATGGCTCGTTGGAACAGCGATCTCACTGCCGCTGTGCTTGATCGGGTTTGGTGGCCCGGTCAGAAGGGTGCTTTTCCAACGGCCGAACTGGAGGGCACTTCACGGCGTGCGGGGCTTGACGGTATTTCATACCATGCTGAATTTCTCGACCCAGGCGCCGCGTTTGGTGCTCCCCATCCTTGCGACGTCCTTGGTGTCTCCGGCTTCGGGAGGAGCTTTTTACGTAGCCTTTATGCTGGCGCAGGTTCTATTTTACCTTCCGACTATAATGGGTACGGTTCTATTCGCGATCGGTGCAGGGAAGCTCTCCGCTCTTCGGCAGAAGTGTCGTTTCACTCTTAGCGTGTCGCTTCTGGGTGGGATCGTCGGCGTGACAGGCTTGATGGTGCTTCGCGGCCCGTTGCTTTACGTCTTCGGCAGCTCCTACCGAGCACTTGCATCGACGGCCATCGTCATCCTCAGCGCCGCTTACGGACCTGTTGTCTTCAAGGTACATTACGTCGCTATCGTTCGTGTGACCGGTCAGCTGAAGCGGGGCGCCCTCGTTGCGGCGGTAGGGGGAGCGGTCGAGATCATCGGTGCTTGCGTGGGTGCGATAATCGGGCATATTACAGGTTTGTGTCTGGCGTGGTTAGGTGCCCTGACTCTCGAGATGCTGGTCACGGCCCCTGCCGTTTTTCGGGCCGTGGGCGGACCTAAGGGCCGGACGGGGCTCGATGGCGGGGACTGTATAGCCGACTTAGCGCCCGGTCTTGCCCCGCAGTAATAGTGTGAGGCGGAGTCTTAGCTTATAGCTTAGGATTCAGACGTTGCTTTTGAGCGCCGCAAATGGTCCGAGGGGACTTGGGTTTGATGCCATCGGGGCTGGAGGCTATTAGACGACCGCCGTTCCGCCGATAGGCGACTGCGGCTGTTGTGCACGACGCGGGGCGGGCCCTAACGGCGTTCGGGCAGCTTCCTTGGTAGTTGCTTACGCCGAGGGCCCTGCGCCGTTGGGGACCTGAGATGTGGACGTTCGGCTGTTGTGCGTTGGGTTAGACCTAGGCGAGCCGGCAGGCCCGCGGATTCATGCCCAACGAGCGCGGCTACAGGGGGTTTGCTGGGTAACGGCGCCAAAATGACGACGAAGAGGGTTACTAACGCCCCCCAGGCGCGACCAAGCACCTCGAGGAGTAGGGCGTCGCCCGCAAGGTGCCGGTCAGGAGTGGATTGGTCTGTCCGTCAATCGCTCGTAGGCCTGCGTCGGCAGGACCTGCTGCTCCGCCATCGTTTTGTGGATCAACGCTTCCAAGTGGGATCGACGCCGGGCGCGGGCGTACTCGCCCCACCTGAAAGGAGCCGTGGAACGGGACCACGAAAGGAGCGAGATCCTGCTCCTGGCCGGGCGCTGCCGCCTGGCTTCGTCCATGGCCCGAAGGACCGTCGGGGCCCCCTCGTCGAAGACGACCTCTCCCTGCTGCCGCTCGAGACTGTGGCAATC
>PMLI01000304.1 GCA_003158835.1 Acidimicrobiaceae bacterium | reverse complement strand
CCGATAAACGGTATGTTAGCGATATTGTAGCCCATGTTCGTCATGACCTGGCCCACGGCCCACGTCATCGCGTCTCCGAACGAGAGGATGCCGTTTACCGTCGGATGGTTTGCCAGGCAGTTCTGAGCAGCAGTCTTGGCCGTGCCGTAGTCCCAGGCCGCGTACTCCGTGCAGACTACCTTGATCCCGGGATTGGCCTTCAAGACTGCCTGAGCCCCGGCCCACTCTTCGGCGTCGACGGGCGTACCGGCCAGACCGCGGAACACGACGACGTTGCCCTTGCCGTGCATCTGCTGGGCCAGCCAGGCCGTGTTGCTCTGCTCCCAGGCCGTGAAGGGCGGGGCTACCTGGGCGATGATGTCGGACGCACCGGTGGTGATGCTCATGTTGTAGGTGGCTACCGGGATCCGGGCCGCCTTCGCGCTCTTGAGAACAGAAGCAAAGGCTGTGGCCGAGTTCGGGGACAGCAGGATCCCGTTGACGTGGGCCGAAATCAGGTCCTCGACATCGGCGATCTGGGTGTTGGTGTCGCCGTCGGCGTTGAGGTAGATGACCTTCTTGACCAGGTTGGGGTGAGTTTGGGCGTAGTACTTGACCTCGTTGAGCATCTGGACCCGGAACGGGTTGGCGACCGAGTCGTTGGAGACGCCGATCACGAAGGGCGGCGACGCCAGGGCAGCCGTCTTGGTGGCGGCACTGGCGGCAACACCTGCGCCGGGCCCGACTGCGACCATGGCCAGCGCAGTGGCTGCGGCGGCCAGGGCCCGATAAGACTTTCTCATGTATAACCTCCGTTGTTGTTTCTTGTCTGAATTTCGGTCAACTGCGTGACTGGCGTCCTTGAAGCAAGGCCGCCACGACCACGATCACTGCGAGGAGCACCGACTGTAAGGCGATGGCCACGCTGAGCTGGAGTAGCAAGGCAGTGAGGACCACGAGGACAGCGGCACCGGCGAAGGTCCCAATTACACCTCCTTCCCCACCTGAGAAGCTCGTGCCCCCTATGAGCACCACGGCCAGAGAATTGAGCACGTAGGGGTTCCCGGCCGACAGAGAGCCAACGGCGATGTACCCGGCGAGCAGGAGCCCGGCCGCGGCGGCGAGGAGGCCGCAGATGGCGTAGGCCACGATGGTCACCAGGCCGACACGCACGCCGGCGAGCTCCGCGGTACGGCGGTTGGCGCCGATGGCGTACACGTGCCGGCCGAAAACCGAGCGCGTCAGTAGGACAAAGGTTGCGACCAGGACCACGGCCATGATCACATCGGCCACCGGTACCGGGCCCCAGCGTCCGTCGGCGGCGAACTGGAGCAGGAGCGGCGTCTGCCCGTTGGGGGCCCCGTTGGTATAGATGTAAGCGATGCCTTCCACGATCGTGGCGGTGGCGATCGTCGTGATCAAGGGCGGGATCCGAAGACGCACCACCAGCAGCCCGTTGAGCGTCCCGACCGCGGCACCGGCCGCCAGGCAGACGATGACCGCCATCGGCAACAGGCCTTCGCTCCCATTGGACAAGCCCGCCCCCAGCACGACGCTCAGCGTCACGACCTGCCCGACGGAGAGGTCGAGCCCGCCCACCAGGAGGACGATCGTCTGGCCGATGGCGACGAGCAATAGCGGCGCCATCTGTTCGCCCAGGACCAGGAGGCGCTCCGGCAGCAGGAACGAAGGAATGGCTATGCCCGCCCACACCAGCAGCAACGCCAAACTGGCCCAGGCGGGCAGGGCCCGCGCCGCCGCCGACAACCGCACTATGGCGCCGGCGGTCTTCCCGGTCAGCCTGCTCACGGAGGGGACCAAGCTCATCGTTCCCGCCTCTCGGTCCTCGGCAACCTGGATATTTCGCCCGGTTCGTCACCATCTTCAGGCGCCCCGCTGGCGCCCGCTTCCCTCGCCCCGGGGCCGCACGGGACCACCACGAGCGGCACGCCGGACCGAGCGACTTCCGCCCGAGCGGCGGCCGAGATCTGGTCATCCGTGACGAGCACGCTGACCTGCGACAGCTCGGCGACCATCATCAAGGTCGAGTATTCGAACTTCGACGAGTCGGCCAGGACGACAGTGGTATCGGCCGCAGCCATAAACGCCTGTTTCATCTCGGCCTCGAAGCTGTTGGTGCTCCGGATGGACCCGTCCCGGATGGCCGCCGCTCCCATCACGAGCGTCTGGATCCTCAGCTGCGCCAGCGACCGGAGCGCGAGACTGCCCGAGAACGCCTGCACCTGGGGCAGGAACACGCCGCCGATGCCCATCAACTGAAGCCCCTGGCGGTGCGCGCACAATCCCATGACCGGAAGGGAATGCGTCACCACCGTCAGGTTGCGGTCGCCCGGCAACCGGCGGGCGACCTCGAGAACGGTGGTGCCGGCGTCCAGGCCGACGACCGAGCCCGGCCGCAGGAGTGTCAACGCATGATCGGCTATCGCCCGTTTAGCGGCGGTGTGCTGATGGGAGCGAAAGCGGAACTCCACCGGTGCAAACAGGTCGGTCACCGCGCTCACGCCACCGTGCACCACGCGTACGAGCCCCTGCTCCGCCAGCTTTGCGACGTCCCGCCTGACCGTCATTTCGGAGACTCCGAAGACGCGCCCAAGATCAGTGAGGGCGTAATAGCCCTTCTCGCGGACGAGGTCCATGATCCGCTCCCGGCGCTCCGGCGCCGAGTCGTAGCGCAGGGCCTCGCTGTCCTCAATTCCTCCTGTCACCGTGCCCCCGTTCGAGTTCCGACAGGACCACCGTCGGCGGCGGCGCGAGCTACGGGGGCGACCTGGGCGGCGGGGGCGGCCGAGGTGACGACGACCGTCTTCAGACCGCGCCCTCCCGCCACGTGGTCTATGGCTTGGTTGATCTCGCGCAGCGGGAACTCAGCCGTCACCAGACGCTCCAGTTGCAGGCGGTCGAGCATGCGCACGGCCCGCTGGAAGTCGAAGTTCCGGATGAACGACCCTCTTACGGTTAGCTGGCGCTCGTACAGGTCGTACGGGCGGACCACCACCTCGGCGGTGCGGTCGGCCACGCCCATGACGACGACATGGCCGCCGCGGCGGGCCATCTGCATCGCCTGCTGGACGGTGGCGGAAGAGCCGACCGCCTCGATCACGCAGTCCAGTCCGACGCCACCCGTGGCGCGATGTGCCTCCTCTATGACATCGGAGGCCCCGGGGTCGACGGCAACGTCCGCACCGACCGTGGCGCCGAGGGCACGGCGGCTGTCGTCCGGCTCGGACAGGAGCACGTGGGCACCGTGTTGACGGGCGACCTGAACGAGCAGCATCCCCATCGTCCCGCCACCGACCACGCCCACCCAGTGCCCGGGGCGGACGCCGGCCAGGCCGACCGCGTGCAGCACGCACGCCAATGGCTCCGTGAACACGCCGGCCCGCCACGAGACCCCTTCCGGTAGCGGGTACAGGGCGGACAAGGGCACGACGCAGTAGTCGGCGAAGGCGCCCAGATGGGCCTTCCTGTTCGTGCACAGCAGTTCTTCGCCCTCGCGGCACTGGTAGCAGACGCCGCACGAGACACTGGGGCAGACCGAGACCATCTGTCCCCGGGAAGCGGGCGTGAAACCCTCCCCGAGCTGGTCGACTATCCCCACGCCTTCGTGCCCGAGGGTGATCGGCGGGGGCCACAGCTGGAAGTCGCCCCGGACCGCGTGCACGTCCGACCCACAGATCCCGCTCGCCACCATGCGGACCACGGCCTGGCCCGGTGCCGGGCTCACCACGGATTGGCGCTCCAGCCGCAGATCGGAGCCCCCGTACCAGCGGGCCGCCCAGCCTTCTGGTCCCGTCGCCAGCTCACCATCGCCTTGCAGATGGTGGATTTCTAACGACTTTCGAGTCATGGCCTCATTCCAATATCAAATAATGTGAAGAATCGTACAGCCGTTGAGCAAGCCCGTCAATCACGCCAGACCAGGCCAACGGGGCGGAGAGGGGATCCGGAACCTCCCCGGATCCTCAGAGGCAGGGCGAGGAAATAGAAGGCCGGGGGCACGGCCGCCAGGTTCTGAAGTCCCTCGATGATCAGGATCCCGTTCGGCAGGAAGTACGTCCTGTGGCCGTGGTCGGCGACGGTGACGCCTCCCGCCTGAGCCAGGTCAGCGGACACCGTGTCCGTGCCCACCGCCTTCACGTGCTGGCCGGCCAGCCAGGCGCACAGATCCTCGGCGAAGCCGGGGTTGTTCGCTCCCCACCAATCGTCGGGGCGGTCCTCACTGCCACCAGGCAGGTTCTTGTCCCAGCCGAACTCGACGATCACCACCTCGCCGGCCTCGACCGAGATGCCGGCCGCATCCGCCGCCTGGCGGAACTGCGCCAGCGTCAGCAACTGGCCGGGCCCCAGCCCCAGCTGCGAGACATCGACCTTCTTGGCCGGGCCCATGACGCAGTCCGGCGGGAACGTGTCGATCGTCTTGTCAGGCATCGACCGGTGGAAGTGGGCGGGTACGTCGACGTGGCACCCGACGTGCTCGGGCAGGACCAGCGTCTGCAGGAAGTAGCCGTTCTGCTCGAAGTTGCGGGCGTTGTCGATGATGGCGAGATCGGGGTGCGTGGACCACCGCTGCATGTTGGTGAACAGGACAGGTGCGAGGTCGACCACCTCGCACTGGGCCAGCAAGGCAGCGAATTGGCTGGTCAGGGAGCTGGTGTGGGTCTGGGACATGAGAGCCTCCGAGTTGTTTGGGACCTAGCGGTCGGATCTGGGGCCGAGGGCGGGCGGCGCCGGCCCTCGGACAAGCGATTGCGCTCACGCCATCAGGAGCCCTCCGCAGACGTTGAGGTCCTGGCCGGTCACGTACCGGGAGTCGTCCGAGGCGAAGAAGGCGACCACGCGGGCCACGTCGTCG
>PMLI01000528.1 GCA_003158835.1 Acidimicrobiaceae bacterium | reverse complement strand
CATCGGCCCCCACGCAGCCGCAGCTCTCCCGGGCGATGAACGACGCCGGCAGGACGAACCGGTCCTGGCCCGGATCTTCGCCCGCGACCAGCCGCAAGATCAGGTCTACGGCCTCGCTGCCGAGTTGGTCGAAGTTCTGTGACACGCTCGACAAGCTCGGCGACTGAAGCCCGCAGCCCGGCATGTCGTCGAAGCCCACGACGGCCAGATCCTGGGGCAGGGCCAGCCCGGCACGCTTCAACGTGCTCATAAGCCCGATGGCATTGAGGTCGGTGGCAGCCATGACGGCCGTGGCGGGAAGGCCGGCCGCCAGCATGGCCTCGGCCGCGCTCTGGCCGCCCTGTTCGACGTTGTTCCCGATCTCGAAGAAGAGCTCGGGACCGGGGTCGATACCGTGGGCCCGCAAGGTGCTCAGGTAGGACTCGTAGCGCTCGCGGATGTCGAACTGCTGGAGGAAGCCGGTGAAGGCGATGCGGGTGTGGCCGTGCGCCAACAGGTGTTCGACGGCGCACTTCACACCGCCCCGGTTGTCGGTCATCACCACCGGCCAGGCGAAGCCTGCTTCTTCATTGCCGATGGCCACCACGGGCTTACCCGTGGCGGCGCGGAACTCCTTCACGTACCCGAGCGGGACCGAGTTGGAGACCGTCACGAAGCCCGCCACGCGGTCCCAGGCGACGCGCCCCAAGGCCTCGTCGGTGGTGCTCTGGTGGTACCGGCGGCCCGGCCCGGCCGTCTGAACAGCGGCGACGCCGGCACCGGCGTCGGAGGCGGCCCGGATGATGGCCGATATGACGGCGCCATGATATGGCCCGGATAGGTACGGAGACAGGACCCCGATGATCGGGCCTTCCAAAGCCAGCTCCTCTTCCGGCCGCCTACCGGCGCCCGAGACAGATGGTCACATCAGCTTTGATCGTCCTGAACAGGGCCCAGCTGAAGACCAATCGGCGCCGCGGCTGAGATCAGTAGGCGGAGAGGCCGGGCGGCAGTGACGCCCGGCCGGCCAGGGCGAGCAGGACCGCCTGTCCTTCGCCCTTCTTGACCAGCCTCCCGGTCACGAACCTCAGGCTCTCCACCAGAGCGAGGGGGGGCGCCGCCAGTCCGGGCCCCACGGCGGCGGCGACGTCGAGGCCGTGAATGGTCAGCTCCGCGATGCGCGATGGAAGGTAGGCGCCCAGGGTCATGGTCCCGGCCGGGCTGCCGACCGTGGCGTTGGCGGGAGTCCTCTCGACCAGGGCGATCGCCCGCTCGGACGCCGCCCCCACGGCTGCGGCCGGATCAGTCCCCAGGGCCGCCACCGCCACCCGGCCGCGCTCGGCCACCGCCTCGTCGCTGAAGTAGCTGCTCCCCGGAGGCTCGGGGGGCCGGGGCCGCAAGAGGTAGTCCTGCAGCGTCGTGTGCGCCCGGTTGCCGTGCGCGACCAGTTCCACCAGCGTCCAGTGGCCAAGCCCGTCCTGCCGCCAGGCCGACGCCGGGACCAAACCGACGGCCTCGGCGAAAAAGCGCGAGGCGGCGCCGAACGCGGTCACCAACGGTCCCTCCATGACGCCCTCCTGTTTTTCCTCAGCCCGGGCCGGTCCCAGGAGACCGGTCTACCATGACTGGCACGAACCACGGCACGACAGGCACGGACCACGGCATGACAGGCACGGACCACGGCATGAAGCAGCTGAGCGGGTACGCCCGTCCCTTCGGCCCCAGGGCGCGCTCGGGCCGGGCGGCGGCGGCATGCGCCGCTGTCATGGCCCTGGCCCTGCCGCCCGTCCTCACCCTGGCACTGGGCCCGGCCGGCGCCGGCGCCGCCCCCCTACCGGGCGCGCCAGGGTGCCACCTCTTCCCGCCCGACAACGTCTGGAACACGCCGGTGGCCAACCTCCCCGTGGACCAGGCCTCGGCCCGGTACATCGACGCCATCGGCCCCGGCGCCTCGCTCCACCCCGACTTCGGGAAGGGCGACTGGGACGGCGAGCCTATGGGCATCCCCTACACGGTGGTCCCCGGCACCCAGCCCAAGGTCCCGGTCCACTTCATGTACGCCTCCCAGAGCAACCCGGGGCCCTACCCCATCCCGCCCGATGCCGGCATCGAAGGCGGCCCGACCAGCACCGGTGACCGCCACGTGATCGTCGTGGACACGGGCAACTGCACCGACTACGAGATGTGGTCCTCCTATCCGCAGCACGCAGGGGCATCCTGGCAGGCCGGCTCGGGGGCGGTGTTCCCGCTCAACTCGGAAAAGCTTCGCCCCGCCAGCTGGACTTCGGCCGATGCCGCCGGCCTTCCCATCTTGCCCGGCCTGGTCCGGGCCGACGAGGTCAAGGCCGGGCTGATCGACCATGCCATCCGGGTCACCGTGCCCTGCACCGACAACCGTTACATCTGGCCGGCCCGCCACGAAGCAGGTCGGGCCGACCCCGACTGCCCTCCCATGGGCCTGCGCCTGCGCTTGAAAGCCAGCGTCAGCGTCTCTCAGTTCCCGAGAATGGACCGCGTCATTCTCCGGGCCCTGAAGACCTACGGCATGATCGTGGCGGACAACGGCTCACCCTGGTACATCACGGGCGCCGGCAGCAGTTACTGGGATAACGACACCCTTCACGAACTGGGCGAGATCACTGGCCGCGACTTCCAGGTCGTCGACGAGTCCTGCCTCGAGGTCTCGCCCAATTCGGCCCAGGCCGACCCGGCCCACTGCTGAAAGCGTCGGTGGGCCGTGATCCCCTCCCAAACGGCCACCACCCGGGCCGCTTCGATCGGGTCGGCCGGCATCGTCTCAGATCAAAACCCGAAGTCAGCTGAGCTAGCGGTGCTGGGGAAAGCCGAGGTCGACCGAGCTCGAGGCAGGGTCAGGCCAGCGGGACGTGACGACTTTGGTGCGGGTATAGAAGCGGATCCCGTCCGGGCCGTACACGTGGGTGTCACCGAAAAGGGACGCTTTCCAGCCTCCGAAGCTGTAATAGCTGACCGGGACCGGGACCGGCACGTTGACCCCGACCATGCCGACCTCGACGTCGGCCTGGAACCGCCGGGCTGCTCCCCCGTCGCGCGTGTAGATAGCCACACCGTTGGCATAGGGGTTGGAGTTGACCAGTGCCAACGCCTCGTCGTAGGTACCAACCCGGACCACCGAGAGAACGGGCCCGGAGATCTCGTCGTCGTAGATGCGGTCCCCGGGCTGTACGTGGTCGACGAGGGTGGCCCCCAGGTAGAAGCCGGGCCCCGCCGGCGCCGTCGCCCGGCCGTCCACGACAACGC
>PMLI01000550.1 GCA_003158835.1 Acidimicrobiaceae bacterium | reverse complement strand
CGCTTTCCTCCTGGTCTTGGAGGGGCGCGTGGACGCTGCCAGCGGCTCGAGAAACCGTCCCGTCCGGCTCATGGGCTCGCGGGGCCACGTGCTCATCCACTGCTCTAGGTAGCTTTCGGCCCTGTTACGGGCCGAGCCACGGTGGGGGGCGCGCGACCTAAGGAGAAACCCAGTGGTTAGTGGTTCCAAGCGTGCTCCAGCACGCTGNNCGCCAGTCCAGGTCTGTCCCTCCCCTGCACCATCATCACAAGCCGGACAAGCCGGGCCTTGGTCGCCACTACCGGCGCGCCGCCGGGGCCGACCGCTGGGCCTGGCCGCGCTGGGCTTCGGCGCGCTGGGTTGGGCCACGCTGGGCTGGGCCACGCTGGGCTTCGGCCCGCTGGTCCTGGGAGCGCTGGGGGTACGCCCGCCGCCTGGGGGCCCTCTCTTTCGCCCTGGCCGCCCTGAGCCTGTGCGGGGCACCGAACGCAAACGCCGCCCCCTGGCGGCCCGTAGGTGCAAAGGCGGTCTCGAGCAGCGTGCTTTGCCAGGTGGCCACCACGCGGCCGGCACCGGGCCACCGGGCCGCCCCCGGACCGGCCTGCCAGGCCCGCCGGCTGCGCCCGGCCCCCACCAACAAGCTGTGGAGAGCCGGCGCGATCGCCGGTTTCGGTGATGCTCCCTCGCTCGGTTCACCCGGCCCCGGTGCACCGGATCTCGTGGGCATAGCGGTGTCGCCGACCAGGCGCGGCTATTGGGCGGTGGCATCGAGCGGGGCAGTATTTGCCTATGGCGACGCCAGGATCCTCGGCTCGGTAGAGCACTACCTCGGGGCCAGGCCCGTGGCCGGGATCGCGGCCAGCCCGACCGGGCGCGGCTACTGGGTCGTGTCGCGCCACGGTGGCGTTTTTTCCTTCGGGGACGCCGCCTATTACGGGTCGCTCGGAAAAACCCGTTTGCACGCACCGGTTGTTGCCATGGCGCCCACACCCGACGGCCACGGCTACTGGTTGGTCACGGCCGATGGCGGCGTCTTCAGCTTTGGGAATGCCCACTTTTACGGGTCTCGCTCTCCCCGGCACCTAGGTGCGCCGGTGGTGGGGATGGCGCCGACGCCGAGCGGACATGGCTACTGGCTGGCAACCGCGTCGGGCCACGTCTACAGCTTCGGCAGTGCGCGGTACTACGGCTCGCTCCTTTCCCCCCATACCGCGCTGAGCGCCATCGCCGCGGCCACGGGCGGGCACGGCTACTGGTTGCTGGCCACAAATGGGACCGTCCATGGTTTTGGGACAGCCGCTCATTTCGGCTCGGCTCGGCCCGCACCCGGCGTGACCGCCAGCACTCTGGCCGCGACCGGCGACGGAGCCGGCTACTTGCTGGCAACAACCCGTTTGCGCCCTGGCCAGGTGCTGCTTTCGCCGTCAGTCCAAAAACCAGGCGCCCGGGCCCCGGCGTCGGTGGCGCTCCAGCCCCGCCCGCTCAAACTTCTGGGCAATTTCCTCGTGACTTGCTATGACCTGACCGGCGTCACCGCCAGCGGCGCCATGGCCGGGCCCCAGGGCGTCGCCGTCGACCCCAGCGTCATACCCATGGGTACGCAGATATACGTGGCAGGCATCGGGGCACGCACGGCCGACGACACCGGTGGCGCGATCGTCGGCAACCACGTCGACATTTGGGAGCCCACCTATTACGACTGCGCCGCCTGGGGAGCCCAGATCCGCTCCGTCTACCGCGTCGGCCCCTGACCGTCACCGGGCCCTTGGGCTAGGGTCGGGCCGTGGACGGTTACCAGGCGCTCCTCTTGGTCTCCTTCGGCGGGCCCGAGGCAGCCGAGGAAGTCATGCCGTTCCTGCGCCAAGTTACGGCCGGGCGAGGCATACCCGAAAGCCGTACCGAAAGTGTCGCCCGGCACTACTACGACGTAGGCGGCACCAGCCCCATAAACGCCTCATGCCGTGAACTTTTGGCGGCGCTACGCCAAGAACTCGACGGCCTGGGCCTGGCGCTCTACTGGGGCAACCGCAACTGGCACCCGTGGCTGGCCGCCACTCTGGCCCAGATGCGCGACGACGGGGTGCAACGGGCGCTGGCCCTGGTCACCTCGGCCTACGGCGGCTACAGCAGCTGCCGCCAGTACCTGGACGACATCAAAACGGCCCGGGAGGCGGTCGGTGCCGGTGCCCCCGAGATATCCAAGCTGCGCCTGTATTACAACCACCCGGGCTGGGTGCGGCCCTGGGCGACCAGCCTGGGCGCGGCCCTGGACCAGGCCCGCCGGGCCACCTCTAGCACCTCTCCCCCACCAGGAGGGGGCGCTCACGGCCGGGGCGACCAGGACGGCACCGCAGACGTAGAGGTGCTCTTCTCGGCCCACAGCATCCCGCTGTCCATGGCCAGGACCAGTCCGTACGTCCAGCATGTGACCGAGACGGCCCGCCTGAGCGCGGAACTGGCCGGCGTCAAGGCCTGGCGCCTGGTCTGGCAGAGCCGCTCGGGGCGGCCCGGTTCGCCCTGGTTGGGACCGGACATCGGCGAGGTGATAGCGGCCTCGACGGCGCCGTCGGTCGTCGTCGTACCCATAGGTTTCGTGTGCGACAACATGGAGATCATCCACGACCTGGACGTCGAGGCGGCGGCCGCGGCCCGGCAAAGGGGTGCCCGCTTGTTCCGGGCCGCCACGGTGAGCACGAGCCCGGAGTTTGTGGCTATGGTGCGCCAACTGGTGGAGGAACGCCTGGGCGCGGCTGGCACCAGGGCTGCCCTGGGGGCGGACGGGCCGTGGCCGGACGAGTGCCCGGTGGGCCACTGCCCCCGGTAGGATGTCCCCGGGCTGACCCGCTGGGGAAGGGCTCGGTAGCCCCGGCCTCCGAGAAATCCGCTGTTCCGGCGCGCCCCAGTGGCCGGAACGTGTGGTACTAGCAAAAGGAGCCCTTATGTCAGAAGAACCGTTCGCGGTCGCCCGAGCCGCCGTGGCGAACTACCGGGTAGCAGACATGGCCAAAGCTGGCTTCGGCCGCCGGGAGATCGACCTGGCCGAAGTCGAGATGCCGGGCCTGGTGGCGTTGCGACAGGAGTACGGGGCCGCGCAACCCCTGTCCGGCGCTCGCATCACCGGGTCGCTGCACATGACGAT
>PMLI01000181.1 GCA_003158835.1 Acidimicrobiaceae bacterium | reverse complement strand
TGGCCTGGAAGGTGTAGCGGGCCGTGCCGGTGGCCTTGAACCGGAATGTCCGGCTTATGATCCCCCGGTGCAGAGCCGCCCCGGTCAGTGTGATCGTGTACTTGGCGGCCAGGGAGCGGCCCTTGAGGACCTCCCACGCCATCACCGCGCTCGACCCGGGGGCGATCTGGGTGAAGTGGGCGCTGATAGTTAGCTGGCGGGTCGTGCCCGCCTTGGCGATCTTGAGGGCGACTGTGTACTTCGCCGCGAGGCGGATCCTGTTGGTCAGCGCTCGCGTGGTGCTCTTGCCGTCGGCGTGGACCATGTGCAGCGTAACTTTGGTCGACTCCAGCGAGGACCAGTTGGTCGGGGCCAGGGTGGCCTTGTCGCCGGCCCCGAGCTGGACGGTCGGGGCCACGAAGCTCTGGGGTAGGCCGTGGGGGCCGACCCAGGACAGGGTGAGGGTGTAGGACGTCGGCTGGTTGCCCGCCGTCACCTCGACGGCGGTGTGGGCGACATTGAACATGGCCCCCACCTGGCCCTTGGTGGGCACGGTGGTGGAGATGGTGGCAGTGCGTTCCGACCCCTGGGCGCCGGCCACCACGATCTGCACGGTGGCCGTCCTCGGAGCCTTCAGCGTGGCCCCGCCGCTTTGGCCGAAGCTCAGCCCGTCCAGGTTGGCGGGCACGGAGATCTGGTCTTTGACGGCCGGGGTGGCCGCCGCCGTCAGTGACGCGGCCATGCCGTGGGCGAACACGGCATCGTGGTACTGGCCGGTGGCGTTGCCTTGCACCGTCGTCGTGTACGTACCAGCCTGGCCGAACAGGAATATGTCGGGCCCGGGAGTGGTCGTGCCCGAGAGGGTGGCGAACTGCGTGGCGTCGGCGATCCCCGTCGCCGGGTCGGTGTCGAGGGTGCCGTCGGCGTTCAACAGCTTGTGGCCGTCCGAACTGGTTACCTGCGTCGCCTGGGCTGAGCCGAAGAACAGGCTGACCAGGCCGGAGACGTTTATGGGGAGCGAGGGCTGGACGGGGACGACACCATACGGCACCACCACCAACGAGCCCGGCCCGCCATGCCATTCGGGCGAGAAGCCGGCGAACTCCCAGTGCCCGTCGGAGTGGACGATTATCTCACTGGTGGCGAGGGTGGCCCGGTGCGCCACGCCGTCGGTGGCGTTTTCCGCTGCCGTGAACTGCTCGTTGGGGTCGTATACGTCGATGACCCGGTCGGTCGGGCCGACCAGGCTGTTGCCATTGGCCTGGTCGACGCCGTAGGCCACCACGACGTGGCCATCGGTACCGTTGCGGATCTCGACCAGCGGGTGGTCGCCGGCGTTCAGGGCCGAGGTGACGTCGCCCATGAGCGAGGCCTGGCTGCCGCTGACGGCGTTGGCCGTCGCCTTGGCCAACCAGTACCCCAGGGCCTGGGCGCTGAACTGCTCGAGGTGCATCAGGTGGACAAAGTGAGCGAGCGTCGCCACAGCCCCTGACGAGCCGTCGGCGCCATCGGGCCCCTGAAGGTCCCACACCGTCTCGTCAGTGGTCCCGGACTGGCGTGGGAAGGCCGGGTAGATCTGGTCGCCGTGCAGGAGCCGCTGACTGGCCAGGCTGAAGCCGAAACACTGGCCGGCCTGCAGGGCGGCGTTGGCGATGCCCCAAAAGACCAGGGCGAAGGGGTCCGGGACCGGCGTGGTGATCGAGCAGTCGCCGAACGGCCAGCACGGGTTGACCGAGACATGCGTCTGCTCGTAGCCGAACACGTCCGACACGTCGCTGAAGCTGTAGCCGCCCACCCTGTTCTGGAAATCTTGGCCGTTGCTGAACGAGAAGCCGTTGACGTTGCGGTAGCTGTCGACGGTGAAGGCCGCCTTGGCTGTCCCCGGAGAGCTCAAGCTGTCCCCCTGGCGCACGACGTAGATGTCGCCCGAGGTGGCCAGGCTGGGGACGGAGGTGAGTAGGACGGTTTCGTCCCCGAACGGGCCCAGGCCGTCTGGCGCCGGGCCGTTCGCCTCCGCCACCGCCACCGCGTTGCCGAAATAGACCTTCGAACCAGGGCAGAACCCCTGCCCGTGGATGATGACGACGGTGCCCAGGTCGGGCGAAGCCCCCGGTGGCGTTTGACCGCTGGCCAGTTGTTGGGTGTTCGACGGGTTGGTGAGGCTGGTGATGCTCGGTGCCACGCGGGACACGGGGAAAGTGCCCGATGCATCGGCTACCGCCCCTGCGGTGGCGGTGACGCTGACATTGCCGGCCGAGCCGCTGACATCGCTCTGGCTTGTCAGGGTCATGGTGCTCCTCGTCTGCGCCGGGAGGCTGAGCGTCGGGGGGTTGAACGACACCTGGTCATCCGCGGGCACGCCCTTGGCGCTCAGGGTCACCGTGCCGGTGAACCCCGACGGGGCGCTGATCGTGACCGGCACCTTCAACGTTGAGCAGGGCGGGACGTTGAGCGCTGTGGGGGAGCTGACGCTGAACAACGGGCGCACGTCGACCTGCACCATTGTCGATCGGGGCACCGGCCCCACCGAGGCGTCGGCCGGCGTGCCCGTGATGGTCATGAACGGGTATGTCCCCGACGTGAACGGCGCCGCGCTCGGCTCCGCGCTCAGCGTGACCGTCGTGGTGTTGGCGGTGGCCGGGTTGGGGCTGAACGATGCGCTCACTCCCGCCGGCAGGCCCGAGGCGCTGAAAGTGATGGCGCCGAGGGAGCCGTTGAAGCGTTGGATATTGACTGTGTCCGCCGCCGCCGAGCCCTGCCCCACGTAGATGAGCCCGTCCTGGGCACCGATGGCGAAGTCCGCCGGGACGCCGGAGGGGTTGTCGAAGGTGAGGTCGTCCACCGAGACGTCCTCATAGTTGGAGGTCACATCGAAGCCGACGATGTTGGGCGACCCCGACGAGACAGCCAGGAGAGTGTGCGTCCCCTGGCCGGAGGGGACCGTCGCGGTCGTCGTCTCGACGACATTGCCCTGCACGTCATAGGCATCGAGGGTCACCGTGGTGCTGGCCGGCGGGCTGGCCCAGGTGGGCGAAAAGCCGGCGTAGACGCTTACGGTCTGGGCACTGCTTTTCAAGATCCCCCTGACCGACGAGTCCGGGAACTCACCGTTTGCGCACGACGCGTCGGCGACTTGGCCCCCGGACTGGGCTTGCCTGGTGGCCACCGCGGTGACCACGGGGTAGCAATAGACGTTGCTGCCCACGATGCCGGTGGCAAAGTCCAGGCCCTGGGCGTCATACTGCGTGCTCACCTTTGTCCCCACCGCCAAGTCGTCAAAGCTGATCGTGGTAGTGGTCGCCGCGCCGGAGACGCCAGGCGTGGCGACGGCCAAAGTCGCGGCCAGCGTGCTGACGACGGCGGCCCGGGCCAAAACCGACCTAAGTCGCGCCGTTTTCCTTTTCATTGTGAAAACCCGTTCATTTTGCCGCCTAATGATCTACAGGTCGAAGGTTTGGGGCAAAACTAAACCCGGAACTTCCCGCCGTCAAGGAGACATCTGTCACAGCGCGCCACGCTCGAAACCGTGCCCGTCTTGCCCACGGCCCTGTACTCAGGGCCGAGGAGTCGCGCCCCCGTACCTTCGCGAGTGACCACCGGGAACTACCGGCTGGTGGTTGCCGCTCAGGGGAAGGAGATGCTATTGACGATGACGTTTTGGTCGGCTATGTAAGCGGCGCTCAAATCGGCGGGAGAGGGGTGCCCGTCCCACCAATAGTTGCTGTTGCTCACCGGGGGCAGCAGGGGCCCCGCCGCGACAACGAGGATGGCGAAGCCCTGTTGCACGGCGCCCAGCACCATGACGCGGTCGGTCTGGGTGCTGGAGGACGAGCTATTGGGCACATAGTTAAGGGCGACACCGAAGCCGGGTGTGAAACCGACCCACGCTCCGGGAATAACGTAGGCCCCGGTAGCGCCGGGAAAATTGTTGTTGACATAGTCCTCCACCAGTGTCACCGCGTCAGAGGACCAGGCCCCTCCTTTTACCTCGAGGTAGGAGGGGCCGCCGTCCGCACCGGGCACCGGGAAGGTGAGGAGTATGCCGGCGGCGCCCGTCGCCACCTTGACGTTTCCGCCGGGGACCGAAGGCGGGTAGCGGAGGGAGAAGCCCTGGGCGTTTTTGTAAACGTGTTCCCCGTCCAAGACTGGCCCCGCGATGGTCTGTGCACCCGTGACGCCGTGCGTCCTGATCGGGGGGTGCTGGCACGTGATCGGGTTGCACGGCGCCGGAGGGCTGGGCCGAGCGAGCACTACCACCAGGACGAGCAATAGCGAGAGCACGGCCAGACCGGCCACGAGGAGGGCCACCATGGGGTAGCGGCTTATGAAACGTGACCTCGGGTGCGTCATCCCGGGAACCTCGGGGAACCCGGACTTGACGCCCGGGGCGCCCGGCGGAGCGGTGGGCCAAGGGGCCGCGGGAGGCGCGGGGGTACTGCTCATACTGTGGGGACCTCGTCGGCTGGGCGGGCAGGAGAGGCACGGTGGGGACGGGAAATGGCGCGCTCGGCCACACCGCACTGAGGGCAGAAAGCCATCGCCGGCACGAGATGGGCGCAGTGCGGGCAGGCTCGGGGGGGGCCGATGTGGACGTGAACGGCTTCGTGCAGGAGCACGTAATGCACGCCCACCCTCACGGCCAGAATGAGCGCCCCCAGGGCGGCCAGGTGCACCACCACGATGACCGCGTCGGTAAGGGCAGCAATGTCGGCGAACCCGAGGCCAATCTGGACGGAGAAGGCTACCAGTAGAGCCAGGGGGAGAGAAGTCAGCCATCTGCTCCTGGCCGCGCTCGGAGTTGAGCGAGTGGTCACCCACCAGGCGGCGCCCACCAATCCGGTGGCCAGGGCGCTGGTAAGGGGTAGCGCTACGCCGCGCAAAAAGACCTGAGTCAGGTTGGTGAGGAAGGATTGGTGGGTCAGTTGGCCGTTGGACAGCCAGGGGGACATCAGGTCGATGGTGGCCGCCAACGTGAAGCCCAGGGCGCTGGTAGCCCCGGCCACAAAGCCGTCAAGTGACTCGACATCGCCCTTTTGCATAAAGCGCACGACCATAACCGGCACGATCATCAGGACCTGGGCCACGGCCGGCACTACGAGAGCGGCAACGATCGACGTGGTGCTGCCAAAGCGGGACAGGACCGACGGCTCCAGCGCCTTGGTGACGTAGCTACCGCCGATTATGGCCCAGCCCGTGCCCAGCCCGGCGCCCAGAACTAGGCATATCCCGGTAGGCAAGATGAAACTGCCCTCGTAGGGGTCGACTTCCCAGATGTACAGCAAGAAGAGGAGCGGGACACTGAGTGCGCACAACGCCACCAGCGGGGCACTGGTGCCGGCCAGGGCGAAGGCCACCAGGAGGACCACGAAGAGGGCCAGGCCGGCGCTGAACGGCGCCCGGGCGCGATGAGAAAGGTGCGGGAATAGGGCGGTGACCGAGGAGAGCCGGAGGACGGGTTCGTCGGGGAAGGCGGCGTAGCTGTGCAAACGACGTGCCGCGTGAGGGCCCTCATGGACGAGGTGGGCGCCGCATGCGCCGCAGTACCGGGCGTCGGGGACCACAACGCCGCAGTACTGGCACTCCTGCGTGGCCAGGACGGGGAGCTCGATAGGGCCAGGAGCCTGAATGCTCATGGTTGCACCGCCGAGATGTCCCGGGCCAGGTTCCAGACATCAGGTGTGCCCAGCCCGGTGACCATGTTGTAGCCGGGACCGGCCGCGTAGTAGTCGTTGCCACCAACTCCCACCTGGTGGAAGGGCGGGTAAGGGCGCGACCCCCGGGCCAGGCGGTACAGGATGGGATTGAAGAAACCCACGGGCTTGGTAAGGAACTGGTTGATGAGAGTTGTGAAGCCGGCCCAGATGGGCGTCGCCAGGGAGGTGCCGCTCCCCCCGCTGAACTGGCCGCCCTGCACGATCAGGTTGCCCGAGTAAGGGTCGGCGTCCGCGCTCACGTCCGGGACTTGGCGGTGGTTGTTGTAGTCAGCAGGGCCCCCGGTGCCGGGCGCTGTCTGCCAGCTGGGCTGCGCGAACACCTGGGACACGCCTCCACCGCTGCCCTGGGACAGCAAAGGCCAAGACCACGGCTCCTCACCGGCATAGTTGCCATTTGAGTCGGTGCTGAGAACCGTCCCACCCACGCCGGTGACTGCCGGCAGCGTGGCCGGGCCTTGGACGCCCTTGAAGCTGGCGGTCGGCGGCTTGCCCGCATCGTTGGTTGGGTAAGTAGGAGTGCAGTCGAGCCCTCCGGTGTCCCCGCTGGAGGTAAAGACGGTGACGTGGTCGCGCTCCTCGTCCGACAGGACCGCGCTGTTCAGTGCCCTAAGGTCAGCAGGCTGCCAAAAGACGCCCGCCGTCTCGCAAAAGCCGAGACTGATGCTGAACACGGCGCCCGGGTAGTGGGTGGCCGCCGACCCTATGGCATCGGTGAACAGGACCGCCAGGGAGGCGGTGCTGGGGCCCGCGCCCAACAGGTTCACGTACACCAGGTGCGCCTCAGGCGCGATCTCATGGGCGGTCTCCAGGTCCATGATCGCCTCGCCCTCCTCCTTGGCCGTGTCACCGCCAACATTGGTGATGTCGTAGCCGTAGTGGCTGAGAGGATGTTCTCCGGGCACGGCGCCGCAGCATTGTTGCATCTTCGTCGCGAAGGTAGCGAGGTCGGCCATGGTGTAACCGTCCGTTTCGATGAAAACGATCGTCCGGCCACGGCCGAGGTCACCCCGGGCGATGAGGGGCAGGGCGTCGTACGCCCGCAGCAAGTCGACGGGGTCGAGCAAGCTCCCAGGGACGTCCTCCATGCTGGGAGGGATTACAGCGGAGTGGATATCACCGACCCCCGAGACCTCACCGCACGCCAAAGAAGGGACCGCGGCGGGCCGCGGGGTGGCGAAGAAGACCCGGCCGTCCGGGGCGCGGTAATCGTTTATCGTGACGGCGAAGTCTCGATCGACGGCTCCGGGGGCCCCGGTGACTGTCGCCCACTCCTGCCCGGCTTGCCAACCGATCAAGAGGCCGGCTCCCGTGGCCCACCGTTCGAAACAGGACGGCCGGCGAGAGGAGGAGAGGCTTACCATGAATGTCACCGACTTTTGACGCGTCCGGCCGATATAGCGGGCACCGCCAGTAGCGCTCGTCGCCTCCCGCCACGCGGCGCCCGCCGCGGCAAGCTCCCGGCCGACGGCGGCATTGCTGTTGGCAGAGACGAGCAAGGCCGCGACCAGGAGAGAAACACCAAGGACTGCGCCCTTGACCAGGCTCGGAAACGGGCGTCCCGGGCGCAGCCCTCGCAGATCTCGAGGTAATGTCCACCTCGTAGTCTTTGGTGTCATTTATCACCCCCCATGCTGACGGCGAAGGCGAGGATACCAGTTGGCGGCTCGCCCTTCACTCAGGTTTGTGGCGCCGTGGCGCGACTTTCAACCGCTGGGTTTCAGCCAGACGCACAGCGGGGTGTTACGCCTCCACGCCTGACGCCGATAAGCCTTTGAGCAGTAGGTTTAGCTCCAATGACGAACAACGACGACCCGGCGGACCTTGCCCGCGTTTTGGAGGAACAGGAACGGCGGCTGGTGTTGAACAGCTTCGGTTACGAGGACGCTTGGCGCCTCGGTTGCCTGCTGGTCGAGATGGGTCGACAAAGGGAGCTTCCCATAGTGATCGACATAAGGTACGGGGGCCAGCAGCTCTTCCACGCCGCGTTAGCCGGCTCCAGCGCCGATAACGACGGCTGGGTCGAGCGCAAGCGCCGCGTCGCGGAGCGCTACGGCCACAGTTCGTACCTGGTCGGTACCAGCTTTCGGGCCCGGGGCACGACCTTCGAGGAGTCTTCGGGGCTCGGCGTGGAAGCGCACGCGGCCCACGGTGGCTCCTTCCCTTTGCGAGTGGGTGGCATGAACACCGGCGTGATCGGCACCGTCACTGTGTCCGGCTTGCCCCAAGAAGACGACCATGCCCTCGCGGTCGAGGCGCTCGAACGCTTCCTNNATGCCTCGCACCAGCGACGGGGTCGCGTGGCTTTCTTCGTCCAGATGAAGTACCCATGCCGTGCCCGGGAGCCTGCTTTGCTCCTGGGCGTAGGTCAGTGCCCGCGCTTTGTACATCGACTGGCTGTGGCTGGGCGTGATGACCCTGGAGCCGGGGAGCGCGCACCTGGTGCGCAACTGGGCGCACCGTTTCGTCGACGTTCCCGTTCCGCCCCTGCAGGGAGCGCCTCCGGGCGTAGCTTGGTGTGTCGCTGGTGTATGACACGCACCGACATTGACATTGACGAGGAGGCTTGCCGCAAGGTCATGGAGCGTTACCGTCTTGCCACCAAACGCGACGCCGTCAACTTCGCGTTGCCGAGCATCGCCGGAGAACCGTTGAGCCTCGACAAGGCTCGAGGGTTTGCCTCCCTGGACGGTGGCCTGCCAGGTTGGTACTTCATGACCGAGCGGAGGCGGGGCGCGTGGGCCGGCGCGGGCGGCGCCTGCCGTAAGCTCGCCGCGCTGTGGCTGAGCGCGACAGCCTTCGTCGCCCTGGGGCCGGTGGGTGCGGCCGGCGCGCAAACCGGGACCACGCCGACCTTCGTCGTCCAATGGTCGGCCGGCCCGTTCACCCCCGACCAGGGGAACCCGATCGCCGAGTCATCACCCATTGTCGCCGCTCTCGATGCGGCTGGCCCCGCCGTCGTGGTCGGGGACCGGTCCGGCTACGTCTATGCGTACCACCTGGCCGACGGCTCGGCCGTTACGGGCTGGCCCGTCTTCGACGGCGGGCCGGAGATCGACTCGTCCCCCTCGGTGACGCCGTTGGGCGGGAGCAGCTTTGATTCAGTCTTCGTCGGTGCCGGCAACGCCCAGCACCCCGGGGTCGGCGCCTACCTGGCCTACGGGCCCAACGGCCAGGCGCTCTGGCGCACGAATGTCACGGACCCGGTGGGCGACCCGCACCCGGCGTACGCCGTACAAGCGTCGCTCACTATCGCCGACCTACAAGGCGGCACCGACATCTTCGCCGGTTCCTTGGACCAGTACTCCTTCGCGCTCGACGCCTCATCGGGAGCGGTCCTGGCCGGGTGGCCGTTCTTCACCGCCGACAGCGTATTTTCTACCGCCGCGACCGCCGACCTCTACGGGGACGGGCAGCAGGAGCTGGTCGTGGGCGGGGCCTCTTCGGCGGGTCTTGCCATGGGGCAGGCCTACTCCCAGGGGGGCCACGTCCGGGTGATCGGCCCCCAGGGCAAGCTCATGTACGACTACGACACGACGCAGGAGGTCGACTCCTCACCCGCCATCGGTGGGTTCCTGGCCGGCGGGGCGGTGGGTATCGCAGTCGGTACCGGCTCTTACTACAAAGGGGCGAGCGACACCGACACCGTCAAGGCTTTCACGTCCCGCCTCGTCCCCGTCTGGTCCGAAACCCTCGACGGGCTCACCTCGTCGAGCCCGGCGCTGGCCGATGTGGAAGGCAACGGGCAGCTGGACGTGGTCGAGGGCACCGACACCGCTACCTCAGGGTCGCTGTGGGTGCTGAGCGGGGCCACCGGCGCACCCATATGGCACACCGGGCTGGTGGGCCGCGTCATCGGCTCGGTCGTTACGGCCGACCTCACCGGCGCCGGTTACCAGGATCTCCTGGTGCCGACCATCCACGGGGTGGAGGTGCTGGACGGCCGG
>PMLI01000173.1 GCA_003158835.1 Acidimicrobiaceae bacterium | reverse complement strand
CGCCGAGAGCCAGCTCGACGGCCGGGTGATCGTCGAGGCCGGCGCCCGCCTCGTGCGCAGTCGTGTCCGGGGCCCCGCCATCGTTGGGGCCGGCTCCGAGGTGGTGGACAGCTTCATCGGGCCGTTCAGCGCCATCGGCCCCGGCTGCGTGGTCCGCCATTCCGAGATCGAACATTCGGTCCTGGTCGGCTCGGCCCGGGTGATCGACGCGGGGCGGATCGAAGACTCGCTTTTGGGCTACAACGTCGAGGTCACCCGCAGCGCCCGACGGCCCCGGGCGACCAGGCTCATGGTGGGCGACCACTGCCTGGTGGACCTTTCCTAGCGGCGCCCAACTAGCCTCGGGACCCGTGAAACTCTTTGTCACCGGTGGAGCGGGGTTCATCGGGTCCAACTACGTGCGCTGGGTGCTCGCCCGGACCGGCGACGAGGTCACCGTCTACGATGCGCTGACCTACGCCGGCAACCTGGCCACGCTGGCCGAAGTCGAGAAGCGGTCCGGGCACCGTTACCGGTTCGTGCACGCTGACATCTGCGATCTGGTGGCTCTCTCGAAGGCGGTGGCCGGGCACGACGCCGTAGTGCATTTCGCAGCGGAGAGCCACGTCGACCGGTCCATCGCCGGCCCTGAGGGCTTTGCCACGACCAACTGCGTGGGCACCAACCTGGTCATGCAGGCGGCCAGGCAAGCGGACGTGCCGCGGGTCGTGCATATTTCCACCGACGAGGTTTACGGTTCCGTCCCCCACGGCAGTTCGGTCGAGACGGACCGCCTCGATCCCCGCTCGCCCTATTCGGCGTCCAAGGCGGGCTCGGACCTGATCGCGCTGTCCTATTACACGACCTACGGGTTGCCCGTCATGGTGACGCGCTCGTCCAACAATTTCGGTCCCTGGCAATATCCCGAGAAATTGGTACCGCTGTTCGTCACGAACCTGCTCGACGGCAAGAACGTCCCCCTTTATGGCGACGGTCTCAACCAGAGGGACTGGCTCTTTGTGGAGGACAATTGCGCGGCGGTGGACCTGGTGCTGCGGGCGGGCCAGCCCGGCGAGATCTACAACATCGGGGCCGGCAACGAAATGCCCAACCGGGATCTCACCGACAAACTCCTCGTCCTGGCCGGCGCCGGGCCCGAGAGGATCGATTACGTGACGGACCGATTGGGCCACGACCGCCGCTACAGTGTCGCCTCGGAAAAAGTGCGGGCCATGGGCTGGCAGCCCGAGCACGACCTCGACGAAGCGCTCGAGAGGACCTTTGCCTGGTACCGGGACAACCGTTGGTGGTGGGAGCCTTTGAAGTGAGGGTGCTTGTCACGGGTTCCAGGGGCCAGCTGGGTCGGGAAATCGTCGAGTTGCTCGGTGCCGCCCCTCATCACGACGTCCTCGCTCTCGATCTGGACGAGCTCGACATTTCCGATCGCGAGCGGGTGCTCCAGGTTTGCGGCGAATGGGAGCCGGACCTCATAATAAACACCGCCGCCTTTACGGCCGTCGATGCGTGCGAGGAAAAAGTGGACCAGGCTTTTGCCGTCAATGCCCTGGGCCCGCGCCACCTGGCCGAGGGGGCGCGCCACGGCGGTGCCCACCTGGTCCATATTTCTACCGATTACGTCTTCGACGGCAAGTCTCCGGTCCCCTACGTCGAATGGGACAGGACGGGGCCTCTGTCGGTTTATGGCCGCTCGAAGCTGGGAGGCGAGACCGAGGTCCTCTCCCTGGCCACCGGCGCCACGGTGGTGCGCACTTCGTGGTTGTGCGGCCGCCACGGCACCAACATGGTCAAGACCGTCCTGCGCCTGGCCGAGGAGGGCCGGGCGTTACGCTTCGTCGATGACCAGCATGGTTGCCCGACTTTTGCCGACGACCTCGCCGCCATGGTGGTGCACCTCGGCATCTCCCGCTTGCCCGGCATTTTTCACGTCACCAACCAGGGCCCCACGACCTGGTACGGGTTCGCCCGGGACGTCCTGGACGCCGCCGGCTTGGGCCCGGGCCGGGTCGAGGCGATAAAGACCGGGGACCTGGTCCCACCCCGGCCCGCCCCCCGACCGGCCAACTCCGTCCTCGACAACGCCGCCCTGCGCTTGCTGGGCGTCCCCTTACTGGCCGACTACCACGAGCCACTGGAACGCACGGTGAGATACCTCCTTTCGTCGTCGTGAACGGTGCCATAGCGGGCGTTGTCGTCAATTACAACGCTAAGGAGGACCTGCTCAGCTGTGTCGCCAGCCTCCTGGGCGAAGGAGCGGACATCGTCATAGTGGCCGACAACGGCTCCACGGACGGCTCCGAGGCTGCCCTGTCGGCTCGCTACCCCGAGGTCAAATGGGCCCCGACGGGCGCCAACCTCGGCTACGGGGCCGCCGCCGACATCGGGGCGGCGTTGAGCGACAGCACCTACTTGCTCGTCTGCAACCCCGACGTCGTGGTGGAGAGCGGCAGCGTGACCATATTGCGCCAGTTCCTCGAAGCCAGGCCCGACGTGGCCCTCGTGGGGCCCCGCATCGTCGACCGGACGGGAAAGTTGTACCCGTCGGCCCGGCGGTTCCCGGATTTGCTCGAGGCGCTCGGTCACGGGTTCCTCGGGCAGTTCTGGCCCGGCAACCCGTTCTCGCGCCGCTACCGCATGAACGACTGGGACCACGCCAGCGCCCGCCCCGTGGACTGGGTCTCCGGTGCGTGCTTCTTGGCCCGCAGGACGGCGTGGGAGGCGGTTGGTGGCTTCGACCGGGCCTACTTCATGTACCTGGAGGACGTCGACCTCTGCTGGCGTCTCGGCCGGGCGGGTTGGGCGGTGGCCTACGAGCCGGCCGCCCAGGTGGTCCACGTGCAAGGTGTGTCCGCCGACCGTCACCCCTACCGGATGCTGCTGGCCCACCACGTGTCCATGTGGCGCTTTGCCCGGAGGGCAACGCCGGCCCGGCGGCGCTGGGCCCTGCCCCTCGTTTTGCCCGGCCTGGCCGTCCGGCTCGTCCTCACGGTGGCGCGCCGCGCCCTGGTTGGTTTACTCTCACGGGGGCGGCCCGTGCCGGTGCGCGCCGAAAGGTAACCTGTTAGGTCGTTATGGGCAAAGCTTCGTCTTCCAAAAAAGTGGCTCGCGCCGCGGGGCTCGGCGGGAGCCGGGCTTACGGCAGCCGTCCGCCGTGGGGCTACTATTTCGCCGTCCTGGCCCTGGTCCTGCTGGGTGTGCTCGGTGTGTACAACAGCCGCGAGTACAGGGACTCCAAGATCGCCAATGCCGGGACCGGGCAGCCAGCCGTCAAGATGGCCACCCCCTGGTTCGAGGGCTACGCGGTGGAGATCTGCGGCAAACTGCTGCCGCCCATCAAGACCACCAAGAACCCCTTCGGCATCACCACCCATGGCGACGGCGTCATTTACATCAACCCCACCACGAAGTCGGCGGCGGGCAAGAACGCCACCCTGGGCAAGTTCGCCAGCGCCGTCGGCATGTTGCTCAACGCCAGCGAGATCGAAGTGCCGGGCGGGCGGCTCTACCAGGCCGGCGACACATGCGAGGGCAAGCCCGGGAATGTCTACGTCATGACCTGGGCTTCGCCGCAGGAGCCCGTGCAGGACGGCTTCCTTCAGACCAA
Organism: Acidimicrobiaceae bacterium; assembly: GCA_003158835.1. Lineage (GTDB taxonomy): Bacteria > Actinomycetota > Acidimicrobiia > Acidimicrobiales > Palsa-688 > Fen-671. Next base: position 277 of record PMLI01000173.1, on the reverse strand, counting down.
GCAGGGCTCGACCGGGGGCCGGGAGGACACCTGCAACCCTGACTGCGAGTCAGGCGTCCGGCTCGAGAAGGACCAGCTGGTCACCATCGCTTTTCTGCCCGCGCCCCCCAAGCACAAGACGCCCACCATCCTGCAACCGCCCCAGGCGGTGGTCTCCAAGCTCACCGCTCTGGTGAGCACCGGCGGTGTCACTACTACGACGGCCGCCCCTGTTGCTCCGACCACGTCGACCACCGCGGCCCATACAGGCACCACGACGGCCAGGACGGGCACCACG
>PMLI01000126.1:207-7368 GCA_003158835.1 Acidimicrobiaceae bacterium | reverse complement strand
GTCACGCCGGCCTCGAGCAGCTCGCTGGTGGCGGCAACGCCTCCGTCGAAGCGGAAGTTGCCGTAGGCCACCAACGGCCCGAGCCCGGCATCGGCCATGGCCTGGTTGTAGCCCTCGAGACGCTGGGCCGCGGTCTCGACCCGGACCGGGCCGCTGACGAAACCCACCGTGGTGTGACCGCAGGCCAGAAGGTGCTCTGTCCCCATGCGCGCCCCCTCCACGTTGGCGGCCAGGACGGCGTCGGCCCGCCGGTCCCGGACGGCGCGGTCAAAGGCGACGACGGGCGTGCCGTGGTCGATCAACTCGGTGATCTCGGGCGCCTCGGCATCGGTGGGCGAGATGATGGCCCCCGCCACCCTCTCGGCCGCCAGCACACCCAGGTAGTCACGCTGTTTGGCGGGATCCTCATCGGTATTGCAGAGCAGCACCCGGTAGCCGCGCTGGTAGGAGGCGTCTTCGACGGCCCGTACCATCTGGGTGAAATGGGGGTTTTCGATGTCCGATATCACCACGCCGATCATTTGCGCCTGCTGACGGCGCAGGTTGCTGGCAGTCCGGTTGGGCCGGTAGCCGAGCTCGTTGATCACAGCCAGGACCTCTTCCCGCTTCGCCTCAGCCACCGTGGCGCTGCCGTTGAGGACCCGGGACACCGTGGCCGGCGACACCCCGGCGAGCTCGGCGACATCTCGGAGTCGCAGCCTCGGNNTGCGGGGTCATATGGAACCTTTGGTGGACCTAAGAAACTTGTTTCAGCAATCCGTTTCAGAAATCGGTTTCAACGGACTCTATGGCGGCTCCATGGCGTTGTCAAACACCCTCTGGCGTGGCCGTCGCGCCGGCGACCAATTTGCCGGCACGGCCCGGTGCGGCGCGAGTAGACAAGGAGGGATGCCCCCCCACAACCACCTCGGCCAGCCCGTCGGTGAGCCGGTCCCCCACTGGGCCCGCCGACCGGCGCCGGTCGCGGCGACACTGACAGGCCAGTGGTGCCGCCTGGAGCCTGTGGATCCGGCCCGCCACGGAGAGGACCTCTACCGTGCCAACCGCATGGACGAGCAGGGGCGGATGTGGACTTACCTCCCTTACGGGCCGTTCGAGGACCTCGGGGCGTACCGCGCCTGGCTGGGCGGCGTGGCCGGCGGCCCGGACCCGATGTTCTTCGCGGTCGTGGCCGAGGACCGTGCCGTGGGCGTGGCCAGCTTCCTGCGGGTCAACCCGGCGGACGGCACCATCGAGGTGGGCCACCTCGCCTTCAGCCCGGCCCTGCAGCGCACGACCGCAGCCACAGACGCCATGGCCGTCATGATGGCGACCGCCTTCGACGAGCTCGGCTACCGCCGTTACGAGTGGAAATGCGACGCTCTCAACCGGCCCTCGTGCCGTGCCGCCCTCCGCCTCGGCTTCGTCTACGAAGGGACCTTCCGCCAGGCGTCGGTGGTCCGGGGCCGCAACCGTGACACGGCCTGGTTCTCGGTCACCGACGCCGAATGGCCCCGCCTGAAGGCGGCTTTCCGGCGCTGGCTGGCGCCTGGCAACTTCGGCCCCGACGGACGCCAGCGCCTGGCGCTGTCCGAGCTCACCCGCCCCCGCGCCTGGTTCCCACCAGCGGGCCCTTGACGAGGTCGTCGATGGCCCCGGGCGGGCCGGAGGCAGCGAACAGGAAACCTTGAGCGCGGTCGCAGTCGAGCTCCAACAGGACGTCGCGCTCTGCGGCGGTCTCGACTCCCTCGGCCACGACCGTGAGGTCCAGAGCGTGGGCCAGGGTGACGATGGCAGCCGCCATGGCCCGTACGTGCGGGTCGTGTTCCAGTTCTCGAGTGATGACCCGGTCGATCTTGATGTAGTCGAGGGGGAGCGTCCGCAGGTGGGCCAGGGACGAGTAGCCGGTGCCGAAGTTGTCCAGGCCGACCTGGACCCCCGCCGCCCGCAGCTCGATCAGGCCGTTCATGGCCGAGTTGGACGCCTCGAGGAAGGAGCGCTCGGTCAGCTCGATCTGCAACCGGCGGTGGCGGGCCCCGTGAGAGTCGAGCTGCTCGACGACCGCCCGATTGAAGCCGGCGTCGGCCAGGTGGCGGCCGGTGATGTTCACGCCCACCTCGGCGAAGCCGGTGCCCGCCAGGCGGGCCTGCCAGCCGCCCACCTGTTCGGCCGCGTCGGCCAGGACCCGCTCGTCCATGCCCACCAGCAAGCCTGTCTCCTCGGCCACCTCGAGGAAGGCTGGGGGCAGGATCAACGCGCCGTCGGTGCCGAGGATCCGCAACAGGGCTTCGGCGGCGACGGGACGGCCGTTGCCCAGGTCGATGATGGGCTGGTACTGCACGACGACGCGCTCGTCGCCTACCGCCCGGCGCAACATGCGCTCGGTGACAAGGCGCCCGACGGCCCGGTCCCGCAGCTCCACGTCGAAAGCCTCGGCTCGGTCCCGGCCCCGCTCCTTGGCCCGGTACAGCGCCATGTCGGCTTCGGCCAGCAGCTGGTCGGCGTCGCCCTGATAGCCCGTGGTGCAGGCGATGCCCACGCTCATCGTGCACACGAAGTCCTCCGCTCCCACCTGGAACGGCTCACGAGCCGACGCTACGATCCGCTCGGCCAGCGCCACCGCCTCCTGCTCGTCCTTCAGCCCTTCAGCCAGGACGACGAACTCGTCGCCGCCCAGGCGGGCCACCGTATCGGACGGGCGCACGTGATGGGTGAGCCGGGCCGCCAACTCCAACAGGACGGCGTCGCCGGCCCGATGGCCCAGGGAGTCGTTGACGACCTTGAACCGGTCGAGGTCCAGGTAGAGCAGGGCCAGCACCCCTCCGGTCCTGCTCATGCGGCGCAGCGCCTGCTGCAAGCGGTCCATGAGCACCGTGCGGTTGGCCACGCCGGTCAAGGGGTCCGAGGACGCCTGGCGCTCGAGGGTGATGCTGTGAGCCCGGATGGGGGTCATGTCCCGCACGGCCGAAACGACCCAGGTCGTGCCGCTCGCCTCGACCAGCCGGCTGCTGGCCTGGGCCCAGCGGTCCGACCCGTCCCGGCACAGGAAACGGAAGTTGATGGTGGCGGTGCCGGTCTCGGCCAGGGTGGCGCGCCCGGCGTGCACGTAGGGGATGTCGTCGGGACGCACGAAGTCGTCCTCCGGGCGCCCGACGAGCTCGGTCGGATCCCAGCCGAACAAGCGGCGGCAGGCGGACGAGACATAACAGAAGACGCGGTCCGCATTTACCACGGTGTTGAGGTCGGGCGAGCCGTCCACGAGCACCTGCCACGGGGCCACCCCATCGGAGGCTCCCGCTACGGGCTCATCGTCGGCTATCACGTCCATACTTGCGACCCCTTCTGCTTACTGCCCGGCGGGACACCTGGGTGAGGGCCGGGTCGCGGGGTCTGGACGAGCCTGCCCTGAATGACCAATCGCTTTCAGTCTACTGCGGGACCACTATCCGAGGGCGGCATTGCCGGTCCACACCGAGCGGTCGACGGTGCCGTCCACGGCGGCCTGGGCGACGTCGGTGAGCAGGAGGTTGTGGTTGCGGGCGTAGGCGCGCAGGCGGGCGAAGGCTTCAGCCAGGTCGACCCCGGCCCGCTCGGAGATCACGCCTTTGGCCTGCTCGATCACCACCCGGCTGGTCAGGGCGACCGAGAGCTGCTCATTGAGGCGTTGGGCCTCGGTGGTGGCCCGGTGCTGCAAGATGCTGATGCTGGCCAGGTCGGCGAAGGCCTGGGCCACGACGACGTCGCGTTCGTCCATGGGGGCCTGCCCCACGTGGAACAGGTTGAGCGCTCCGACCGTCGTCTCCCGCAAGCGCAACGGCAGGGCGAACACGGACTGGAAGCCGGCCTGGAGCGCCACGGCCGAGAAGCGCGGCCACCGGCCGGTCCCGGACCGCAGGTTCTCGTGCTCGACGCGTCTGCCGGTCCGGTAGGCGTCCAGGCACGGGCCCTCCTGGGCCTGCAACTCGAACACCTCCAGGACCCGCATGGCCTCGCTGGATGAGGCCACCAGGCGCAGGTCCCCCTCTGCTGAGGCCAGCATCACGCCCGCGGCCGAGGCGCCCAGCAGTGTCACGCACCGGTCGGTAAGGCCCGTCAGCAGGTCGATGACGTCGTAGTCGTCCACCAGCGTGTCAGCCATATCGACCAGAGACCGGATCAGGGATTCCTCTCGAGACACCGCAGCCTCCCTTGCAGGCGCAGAGTCACTCGTCCCGTCCCGGGGCCGACCTCGAAGCCGGACTTGACAAGTAGTGTAATCTTCCCGCCCACGTCTGAACGCGCAGGGCGTCAGCCGAGCCGCAGCGTTCGGTCCACGACGTCTCGGGCGACGTCGCCGAGGGGGCGGCCACTGCTGAAAGCGTGGGCCCGCAGGCGGATGAGCGCTTCAGTCACGCTCACCCCGAGCTGGACCGACACCATGCCGGCCGCATTGTGGACCACGTAGTGGAAGTCGGCACCATCCGCCAGGCTCGACGCCAGGGCGCCCTCCGGGGCGCCGGCCTGTACGTCCAGCACCCACCGGGCGGCCACGTCCGCCATCACCAGCGCGTCGGCGTGCTGGTCGTTGTCCAACGGGCCGGGCCGGTCCCGGTACAGGTTGATGGCCCCGAGACGGGCCACGCCCAGGCGCAGGGGGAAGCCGAAGACGGCCCGGGCACCGGCCGCCACGGCCGGGGGGGTGAAGGCCAGCCACCGCGGCACCACCGGGTCGGCTAGGTCGGGCTCGAGCACGACCTGATCGGCCCGGTAGGCGTCCACACACGGGCCCTCGCCCAGCGTGTACTGGAGGTCTTCGATCAAGGCGCTCACCTCATTGGTGGAGCACAAAGACCCGTGGGGCACGTCTCCCGACATGATCATGATGCCGGCGCCCGAGACGCCGATGACGCTTGTGCTCACTTCGCACAGGCGCGCCGACCCACCCACGCCGGCCAACTCGGCCAGGATCCGTCGCAGCCTGTCACCGGCCACCGGACGGCTCCGGTCCGTGACCGGGAACGGGCACAGTCACCAGGGCTGCATTCTGATCGCTCACGCGATGCCTCCTTCGCTCCAAAAGGGGAAGGCGTCAACAAGGACCAGATCCAACGCGCACCCGGGCCCGGCAAGACGAGCCCGCCATCACCCTACTCCGGGCCGGGCGTCCCGGGGAGCCGCGTTCGGTGGCACCCCTGACGCTCGAGGTCGCCCGGCCCCGGCCTCGTCCCTTATCATCTGGGACGGAACGCGGAGGATAAGAGAAATGGGCAGTTTGGAAGGTTTCGGGTCGACGGTCCGCAGCCCCGGCGGGGGATCCCCGGACGTCGAGCGCCTCTATGGGGCGGCGAAGCTCGACTTCGACCGCTACGAGGTGGTGAAGGACATCATCGACGAGTGCATCGACCTGTCGCTCAACTACCGCCAGAGCGGCCACCCGGGTGGTAGCCGGTCCAAGGTGCACCTCATGGTCAGCCTCATGCTGTCCGGGGCCATGCGCTGGGATATCCTCCGCCCCTGGTTACGTTTCTCCGACCGCTTCGTGCTGTCCGCGGGCCATACGGCCCCGGTCGTCTACAGCGCCCTGGCCGTGCTCAACGAGGCGTTGAGGGCGCGTCACGAGCGGGCCGCAGACGATCGGTTCGCTTTCCCCGACAACGGCAGATGGGCCCTTACGTGGGAACACCTCCTGCAGCTGCGTCACCGTGACGGCCTGCCCGGGCACCCGGAGATGGCGGGACGGAGCCTTTTCCTGAAGTTCAACACCGGCCCTTCCGGGCATGGGATGCCGGCCGCGGCCGGGGAAGCCCTGGCTTTGAAGCTGGCCGGGGCGGAGGAGGTCAAGGTCTTCGTGGTGGAGGGCGAAGGCGGCCTCACGACCGGCGCCAGCCACGAGACCAAGAACATGGCGTGGGGCCTCGGGCTCTCCAACCTTGTCTTCCTGGTCGACTGGAACGACTTCGGGATCGACTCCCGCCCCGCTTCGGCGGTGGTGCACGGTGGCCCGGACGACTGGTTCGCGCCTTACGGGTGGCGGGTCTGCGGTACGGGACAAGGCTCGCAGTGGGAGCCGGTGACGCGAGCCGTGCTGGAGGCCGCCTGCGGCGACAACCCGCAACTCGCGCCCAGCATGGCCTGGTTCAAAACCAGAAAGGGCCGGGGCTACGGCAAGTTCGACTACCAGAGCCACGGGACGCCGTGGCCGATCAACTCGGAAGAGTTCTGGGCGCTGCGAAAGGAGTTCATGGCCCGCCATGGCGTCGAGTACGTCGGCGTCGACCGGCCTGCACCGGACGCCAAGCTGGACGTGCAGGCCCAGGCCCGGGAAAACCTGAACATCGCCGTAAGCGTGCTGCGGCGCGACGAGCCGCTGGTCGATTGGCTTTCGGACCGCCTCGTGTCCATCGCTGGGCAGGTCCCCCACCAAGTCACCGGCTTCCGGTTGGCGGCGGGCGGGCGCGGTGACGGCGTGAGCGCCGAGCCCCGGCTGTTCGACGACGAGAACTACCCGGCTGAGATGTGGAAGAAACCCGGGGAAACGGCCCCGAACCGGGCCGCCCTCGGGACCTGGGGCTCGTACGTCAACGCGGTGTCGAGACAAATCTGGGGGCGACCGTTGTTCATCGCCTGTTCGGCCGACCTGGCGGAGTCGACGAACCTCGCCGGCTTCGCCAAGGACTTCGGCGAGCTCCCCGGGGCCGGTTGGTACGAACGCGCCACCAACCCTACCGGCGCCCTGCTGCCGACCGAGATAACCGAGTTTTCCAACGCCGGCCTCCTGGCCGGCCTGGCCACCGTCAACTTCGCCGAGGATCCGTTCCACGAGTTCGAGGGCTTTTGGGGGGCATGCTCCACCTACGGGGCCTTCTCGTACCTGAAGTACGGGGCCATGCGCCTGTTCAGCCAGCTCGCCCAGGACTGCGAGCTCAAGGTGGGCAAGCTCCTGTGGGTGGCAGGCCACTCCGGTCCCGAGACGGCGGACGACTCGCGGACGCACTTCGGCGTGATCGAGACCGGCGTCACCCAGCTCTTCCCGGAGGGCAAGGTGATCGACCTGCACCCATGGGAGTACAACGAGGTGCCCGTCGTCCTGGCCGCCGCCTTTCGAGCGGACGTCCCGATCGTGGCGCTGCACCTGACCCGTCCGCCCATCGAGATCCCCGACCGATCGGCGCTGGGGATGCCGTCGCACTTCGCCGCCGCCCG
>PMLI01000126.1:0-195 GCA_003158835.1 Acidimicrobiaceae bacterium | reverse complement strand
GATCGTGGCCGCCATCAGCCCGCAACTGTTCAGGATGCAGAGCGCTGAGTACAGGCAGGGCGTGGCCAGCCCGGCCGACCGGCTCGATGCCATGGTGGTCACCAACGGGGCTTTCAAGCTCATGGCCGACTGGGCCGGAGCACCGATAGTGCGCGACTACTCCCTGTCGGGCGACTGGGACGACCGCTGGCGGAC
>PMLI01000142.1 GCA_003158835.1 Acidimicrobiaceae bacterium | reverse complement strand
AGCCCCTCCCGGACGGTTTCCGTCATGTGACCTGGCAGGACATCGGGTCTTTGGAAAAGGCCGTGACCCCCGAGGTCGCAGCCGTACTGCTTGAACCGGTCCAAGGGGAGGGCGGGGTCTGGCCGGCGGGGGCCGAGTACTTCCAGGCTGTACGGCGGCTGTGCGACCAGCGCGACGTGCTTTTCATGGTCGACGAGGTCCAAACGGGCCTGGGCCGCACCGGGCGCTGGTGGGGTTTCCAGCACTACGGGGTGCGCCCTGACGTCGTCACCGTAGCCAAGGCGCTGGGCAACGGCGTGCCCATCGGGGCCTGCTGGGCGCGCTCGGAGGTAGCGTCGGCGTTCGTTCCCGGTGACCATGCCACGACGTTTGGGGGCCAGCCGTTGGCCGCCTCGGCGGCCCGCGCCACCCTGGCTGTCATGGAGGCGCAGGACGTCCCCGGCCTGGCCGAGGGGAGGGGGAGCTACCTGAGGAGGAAATTGGCCGACCTGCCCTCTGTTCGGACCGTGCGGGGCCTGGGCCTGTTCTTGGGAGTGGAACTGGGCGGCAGGGACGCCCGCGCCGTGGCGGCCAAATGCCTGGAGCGGGGGCTGGTAGTCAATGCCGTAACCGACAGCGCCCTGCGGCTGGCGCCGTCACTGCTGGTCAGCGAAGAGGAGATAGACGAGGCCGTCAGCGTCCTCGGGCGCGTCCTCGAGGAGGCTCCGGCGTGGATCTCCGGTGCTCAGCCATGAGAGCCACCAAGACCCAGCGCCAGCACCGGGTGAGCCAGATCCTCAAAAAGGAGAGTGTCACCAGCCAGGCCGAGCTCGTCCGTCTCCTGGCCGAACAGGGCGTGGACGCGACCCAGGTGACCGTGTCCCGGGACCTGGAAGAGCTGGGGGCCGTCAAAGTGCGACGGGGCGGGGGCGCCATGGTTTACGCCCTCCCCGCCGGTCCCGACGACCGGCCCGCTCCGGAGCTCCACCTGCGGCGGGTCCTGGGCGAATGGGTGGCCGAAGTCACGAGCTCGGCCAACCTGGTGATCGTTCGCACTCCGCCCGGGTGCGCCCACGTCGTCGCCTCCGCCCTCGACCGGGCCGGCCTGCCCGAGATTGCCGGGACGGTGGCAGGCGACGATACCGTGCTCGTAATTGCGGCCGACCGCGTCAAGGGCTCGGTAGTGGCCCGGCGACTGGCGGCGATGGCCGGGCGGGACCCCCACCAGGACCACCAGCAGGACCACTAGGGGCCGGGACTGGCCGAGTCGCGGCCCGTCCGAGCACAAGGGGTAGTGTGACCGCGGATGACGCTTTGGCAGGGCCGCTTTGGCGAGAGCAAGCAGTCGAAGGAGCTCTTCGCTTTCACGGAAAGCCTTTCTTTCGATCGTCGCCTCGCCCCCGACGACATCGCCTGCAGCCGGGCCCACGTCCTGGGCCTCGAGCGGGCCGGGCTGCTTTCCCACGATGAGAGTGGGGCGCTGCTCGCCGCCTTGGGCCGCGTGGAGGCAGAACTGGCAGAGGGCAACTTCGCCTTCAAACCGGGCGACGAGGATGTTCACACCGCCATAGAGCGCCGGGTCACCGAGCTCGCCCCCGAAGTCGGCGCCCGGCTCCATACCGGGCGCAGCCGGAACGACCAGGTAGCCACCGACCTCAGGCTGTTCACCAAGCGGGCGTTGGGCCAGGTGGCGAAGGCCATCATCGCCCTCCAGGAGGTGCTCCTGGTCCGGGCGCGAGAAGCGGGCGACGCCTACCTGCCCGGCTACACGCACCTCCAGCGGGCCCAGCCGGTCCTCCTGGCCCATCATCTGCTGGCCCACGGGTGGGCGCTGGCCCGGGACGTCGACCGCATCGCCGCCACCCGCCGGCGCCTGGACGTATCGCCTTTGGGGGCCGGTGCCCTGGCCGGCTCGTCGCTGCCCCTGGACCCGGACTGGGTGGCGCGCGAGCTCGGCTTCTCGGCTCGCTTCGACAATTCGCTCGACGCCGTCTCGGACCGCGACTTCGTGGCCGAGGCGCTGTTCGACCTGGCTCTGGCCGGCACCCACCTGTCTCGGCTGGGCGAGGAGATCGTGCTGTGGTCGACCGAGGAGTTCGGTTTCCTGCACCTGGACGACGCTTATGCCACCGGCAGCTCGATGATGCCGCAGAAGAAGAACCCCGACATCGCCGAGCTGGCCCGGGGTAAAACGGGCCGGCTGATCGGGCATCTGACGGCGCTGTTGGCGACCCTGAAGGGGCTGCCCCTGGCTTACAACCGGGATCTGCAGGAGGACAAAGAACCCCTCTTCGACGCCGTCGACCAGGTGGAGCGGTCGCTCGAGGCCTTGCGGGGCCTGATGGCGACGGCGACATTCGATACCCAGGCCATGGCCCGCGCCGCTGATGCCCCGGCCCTGGCGGCCACGGACCTGGCCGAGTGGCTCGTGCAAAAAGGCATGCCGTTCCGCAACGCCCACGAACTGGTCGGGGCTGTAGTGCGGGAGTCGCTCCAGCGCCGCGTGCCCCTGGTCGAGCTGGTGGCGGCCCACCCCGCCCTCGGGAGCGAGGCCACCGCCCTCCTCGAGCCGGGGGTCCCTGTTTCGCGCCGCACGTCGCCCGGAGGGGCGGGGCCGGTGCCCGTCGCCGCTCAGCTGGAGCGCTTTTCCTCGGCGCTGCGTACCGATGCCGAGCGCTTCGGGATGTCGCGTCCCACCGGTCCGGGGGGCCATGGGGCCCGGAGCGGGACTGGGGGGCGGCACGGTGGCGCTGGCATGGCCGGCGCTGGCATGGCCGGCGGTGGCGGGGGGGAAGGGCCTCCAGCCGGAGCGCCGGACGGGGCTGAGCAGGCAACGGAAGGCGCGGTGGAACGCCCGGCCGGGGGCGGGGCGAAGGTCGCCAGGCCAGGCCGGGCCGGACAAAAGCGCCGTTCGGGCTCTGCTTCGGAGTAGCTCCCGGGAGCTCTCGTGGTCCGGTCCGCCGGGGCCGAGACGGCCCTCACCCGGGAGTTCTTCGCCGGCGACGCCCGAGACGTGGCTGGCGCGCTGGTCGGGATGGTGCTCGTGAGACCGGATGGGCGCAAGGCGCGCCTGGTCGAAGTCGAGGCTTACCTAGGAACGGAGGATCCCGGGAGCCACGCTTTCCGAGGTCCCACGCCCAGGGCCCGGATCATGTTCGGGCCGTGCGGCCGGCTCTATGTCTATTTCTCCTACGGCGTGCACTGGTGCGCCAACGTCGTCTGCGGTCCGGAGGGCACGGCTTCGGCGATCCTGCTCAGGGCCGCACAGCCCATCGGTGCCGTGCCGGCCATGAGGCAGGCGCGCTGGCACGGCCAGCGCCAGCTCCGCGATCGTGACCTGTGCCGTGGCCCGGGGCGCCTGTGCGAGGCCTTCGGGATAACCGGCGCCGACAACGGTCTGGATCTCACGGCACCAACCGGAGGACTGTGGCTGGCCGATGACGGCGCCGGGGCCGGCGGGGAGATCGTCGCCACGCCTCGGGTGGGCTTGTCCAGGGGCGCCGACCCGCTCTGGCGTTACGTGGTGGCGGGGAGCCCGTGGGCCTCGGCGGGGCCCACCTCGCCGGCTGGGCGGGGACGGCCGGAAGGGCCGGTACCGCACGGGCCTCCGAGTCGGCTATCATGACCTCTGCTCGCCAATCGGCGGGCTGAAGCGGTGCCGTGAGCGTGCCTGCCTTCCAGGGCTGATCCTGGTTGGACGGTCGTTTGAC
>PMLI01000175.1 GCA_003158835.1 Acidimicrobiaceae bacterium | reverse complement strand
ATGCCCATGAAGTCGCCCTTATTGGTCCCGGTGACGCGCGCCCGGGCAACGACCTTGTCGCCGCTCGTCAGCATATCTTCCACGTCGAAGCGCAAATCGGGGAACCCTGCCATCATCATCCCGAAGAGCCTCTTGGTCCCTTCTTTGGTCGGGCCGAGCCCGGCGATCTCCTCGTGCTCCACGAAATCGCTGGCGAGCAGATCACCGAAGCCATCGACATCGCCAGCATTTATCCGCTCGTATAAGCGGTGCACCGTCGCTGAATGGTCCATCCCTCTCCCCTCTTAGGTGATTGGTGGGAGAGATCATACGGCATGGCACTGTCTCGAGCACGCAAAAGGCCGAATTCCGCCACTGTCGCGATCGCGGGCGAGGGCAACCGGGACGGGTACCCGCGGGCGGGAAACCAAGCCGGGCCGTGCCCCATAGTGCGGCTGCTGCTACAGCCGCGGGTACACAGGCCTCGTGGACGTCACCGTCCTCGACCGCGCGTAGTCGGGCCGCCCGAAGACGATTTTCGGGACCGCCAAGGTACCGCCCCAGGCTAGAGTTCGCCAACGGCCGCCGGCCGGAAAGGGGATCCATGTCCAAGTACCTGCTCGAAGTCAAATACACCCTGGACGGCGTTCGGGGAGTCAAGGCCCAGGGTGGCTCGGCCCGTGTCGCAGCCGCCACGGAGCTGATCGCGAGCGTCGGCGGGAAGCTCGACGCCTTTTATTTCGCCTTCGGAGACACTGACGTCTACGTTATTGCCGACTTTCCTGACAACGTTTCTGCCGCGGCGGCCGCCCAGGCAGTGAGTGCCGGCGGTGGGGCTACAGCTCGGACGGTGGTTCTCCTCTCAGCTGCAGAGATCGATGCCGCCGTGTCGAAGACGTCGACGTACCGGCCGCCAGGGANNCGGCCGCCAGGGAGCTGACCGAACAGCGTCGCCGTACCGGCCGCCAGGGAGCTGACCGAACGGCGTCGCCGTACCGGCCGCCGTTATTGTGCCTCGATAATGAGTGAACCAGATGCGGTAGTGGAAGGCGGCTTCAGCTCGTCTGGCGCCGACGCTGTGTTTATTGACGGAAGCCGACGATCGGTCGTCCGCCTTGGTCCCACATGGGTCGGCAAGGGTATTTACTTACCGGGTTGGCAGTGGTCACGGCACGTCCGGCCCCTCCGCGACAACCCATCGGAGGCACATGCCGGCTACGTCGTCTCCGGCGAGATGTCAGTGTGTGGCCGCGACGGCACTCAAAGCGTGGTCCGGGCCGGAGAGGCCTTTTATGCCGCGCCCGGTCACGACGCCTGGGTTTTGGGCGACGAACCCTGCGTGGCGCTGGACTTTCCGCTCGCCTAAGCCTAAACACTCCCACGCCCACTCTGGCGGCCGTCCCCCACTCCACCCCGGCTCCGGCTGGCGGCATAAACGCGGGCTCACGCGATGGCCTGAACTTGTGGGCATGCGGTAGCGTGAACTTGTGCTCGTGACGGGGCGCCGGTCCAGGCGCGGCCGGGATCCTGCCGTCGTATAGACGTAGTTGTTACGCACGACCACGTCCACCGGGGGCAGGGGGCGGCTTGCCGGCCCCTGGATGACGTCCCCGGTGGGGGTGCTGAACTCGCTGCCGTGGCATGGGCATGTGATCACGCCGTTTTGAACCAGGGCCACCGTGCACCCCTGGTGGGTGCAGACAGCCGAGAAATCCTTCCCCGTCGGGTTCGCGCACGAGAACGATCTTGTCCGCGGCGAGGATCAGAGCACCGTTAGCCGGGATCTCGCGGAGGGGCACGAGGTAGCGGCCAGGCGAGCTGGTCGGGCCGTAACCGTTGGCGCCCGTCGTCGCTGCCTTCGGCTTGGCCAAGCCACTGCTGCGGGCGACGACATAGCTGGCAAGTGACAACACCTGCCACTCCCCGTTATGGCCAGTGCCCGCAGCACCGAGCGCCGGGAAGTCACCTCATCGGGCGTGGTCGATCTTTCCTCACGTCGCGGGACGCTCTTCACGTCCGCGGGATGCTCTTCACGGCAACAGGGCTCTTCACGGCGACAGGGCTCTTTACGTCAGGGGGATACCTTGGCGGGTGAAGAACCATAACGCGGCCGTCATCCACAGGGCGATAAGCAGCGTGAGCACGCTCCCACCGAGCACGGGTAGGGCCCAGCGGGGCAGGCCTTTCAACCGCAGCCCGAGCATCTTGGCGGCATAGGCGCCATAAAACATAGGCGCCACAAAAGAGGCAGCCGCACAGGCCATGCACGATGACCCGCAGGCTGTAGGTCTGGAACCCGAGCGACCAGGTACAGCTGAAGGCCACCGGCAGGGTGATGATGAAGGCGATCGAGCCGCTCCACCGGTGCAGGACCGGGGCCCATGATGGCGCCGGACCGGCCCGGGGGAGGTGGCCCCACATCCACAAAGCCGTAAGCAATTGCACGATCAGAAGAGACGTTGCCGCCGTCGTCAGCCAGGCTTTCATCTGCAGGATCCCGGAGAAACCCAAGGTTGACACCGGGCGCCCGCTCGGCGTGTGGAGCCTGGCGTAAAGACCTATCGACAACGCCATCGCCGCGCCAACCAAGAACAGGACCGCCATGCCGGCCTGTTTCCGGGTCGCGACCGGTTGGGTTGTCGTCGACATCCAGGAACCCCCTCTCCCGAGGCCGGGGATGGCTCAGCTCAACGGCTCCAAACATATCCGGGCGCCGGTCCGTGTGCGTCGTCAACTGAACTGCTATCCTCCTGCCGTGACCGAGGCGCAGGACCTCGCAGGCCCCGAGTACACGCTCGGGGAGTGCCCTTACTGTGGCGAGCTTGTGCCTCCCGGCACGTTTTGCGGTCACTGTGGCGCCCATTTCTCCGACGTAGGCGGGCGCTCACGACTAGCGCACTACGCCGCCGCCCCCCACGAGCACGTCCTGCGGACGAGTGTGGTCTCGACTTTGTTCCCCCATTTGCCGCGCCGGCACGCCCACCTGTTCCGGGAGGCGTTCATGGCCGGCTTGGCGCTCGTCGTGCTGCTAGGGGCCCTGCGCCTCTATACGCCGGCGTTGCTGGCGGGGGCGCTCCTGCTGCCCGTCCTTTACCTCCTCTACCTCTACGAGGTGGAGGTCTACGAGTCGCAACCCTGGCGCGTGCTCATCGCCACCCTGGGCGTCGGGGCCGTCCTGGGCGTCGGTTACTCTCTCGGGTTTGGCCAGGTCATCCGCGTCACGTTCAACGGCACCAACCGGGGGCCCCTTTTCAGCGGCGTCCTCTTGCCAGTAGTGGCCCAGGTACTGATGCTGGCGGGGCCGCTCCTG
>PMLI01000139.1 GCA_003158835.1 Acidimicrobiaceae bacterium | reverse complement strand
GTCGCCGCCAGCCCGAAACCCTGGGCCCGGAGCAGGCCGACGTCCCGGCCGACCGAGGCGGGGTGGCACGACACCAGCACCAGGTGCCCGGCGCCGCTGGCCGCCAGGGCCGCCACCCCCCGGCGCCCCCAGCCGGCCTGGGGCGGGTCCGCCACCACCGCGGCCGCGGGCGAGGCCCGCCAGCGCTCCACGTCCAGGCGCAAGACTCGGGCCGAGGGCAAGTTGACCCTGGCATCGGCGGCCGAGGACACGGAGCGCTCCAGGACCGTCACCGGCCGGTCGGCACCGGCCGTGGCCGCGAACAACCCGACGCCTCCGTAAGCGTCGACGAGCGGGCCCGGGGGGGCACCGGCCACGGCCGCCTTGACCAGGGCCACCAGCGCCTCGGCGCCCTGCGGGCTGGCCTGGAAGAACGACCGGGCCGAGATCCGCAGGCGCGTCCCGGCCACTTCCTCGAATATCCACGCCCTCCTCCCGGCGTCGAGCTCGTCCTCGCCCACCACCAGCACCGAGGCGGGCAGGACGGCCCCGGCGGCACCGGGCCGCAGCCACGCCAGGCGGTCGCCGGTGCCGGCGCCGCAGCGCAGGGTGACCTCGTGGGCGGAGCCGAAGTCGCCCGTGGCCACCAGGCCGGCCAGGAGGGGGTGGGCGACCAGGCAGGCGTCGACGGCGACGACGTCGTGGCCGTGATAGCGGCGAAAGCCGGCCCCGTCTGGGCCGATGGCCAGGCGCAGGGTGGTCCGGTAGCGCTCGGCCGGCAAGGGGGGCCCGGCCTCGACCCGGGGCCGGTCGATGCCGCCCAGGCGTTCCAGCGCCTCGGCCACCAGCTGCGCCTTGGCCCGCCGCTGGGCGTCGAGGGAGATGTGCTGCCAGCCACAGCCCCCGCACCCCCGCGCCACGAAGGGGCAGGGTGGGCTGACCCGATCGGGCGAGCTGTCGAGCACGGCGACCAGGCCGGCGCGGGCATAGCTCGAGTGCTCGTCGGTGATGAGGGCGTCGACCGTCTCGCCCGGCAGGGCGCCCTCGACCAGCACGACCCGGCCCCCGGCCTGGCGGGCCACCGCGGCGCCGCCGATGGCAATGGCCGTGGGCACCAGCCTCACGACTGGGCCCGGGCCCCCCGCCCGCGTCGGGGAGCAGCCGCGGCCGCTCATCATGCTGCGGCCGGGCGGCGGGGCACCGCCGGCATCAGGGCACGACAAGGACCGGTCGGCGCCCCGTGGCCAGGACCCGGCGCGGGACCCCGCCCAGGTGCAACGCCGGGTGGCGGGAACGGCCCACCACGATCAGGTCGGCGTGGCAGGCTTCGGCCACGGCCTCGATCTCCCGGGCCACGTCGCCGGTGCGCTCGTTGAACTCCCCCGCCACCGAATTGCGGGAGAGCTCGTCCGAGACCGCCTGCTTCAGCTCGCCCGCCTCGTTGGCGCCGGAGAGGGGTGCGATGGGCAGCGCGATGGCGCCCAGCTGGGCCGAGACGGGGACCTGGGAGACGTAGCAGATCCGGATGGTGGCGTCCCAGCGCCGGGCCAGGCCGATGGCCATGGACAGCGCCCGCCAGCTCGTGTCCGAGCCGTCCACACCCACCACGATGTCCTTCATCAGGTCGCACAATAACTTGAGACGCTTGCTAACGTCACCTCCGCAGCTGCTCCCCAGCGAAAGAGATGGCCCATGTCAAACCCAGAGGAAGCCGGGGGCTCCCTAAGCGAGGCCCAGATAGCCGTGCATTGGCGGGAGGAGGAGTACTTCCAACCCTCGGCCCGTTTCATCGGCCAGGCCAACGCTTCGGACCCGGCCATCTACCAACGGTTCGCTGAGCAACACTTTCCCGAGTGCTTCCGGGAGTACGCCGAACTGCTCGACTGGGACACCTACTGGCATACGACCCTCGACACGGCTGACGCGCCTTTTTGGAAGTGGTTCGTAGGGGGCCGGCTCAACGCCAGTTACAACTGCGTCGACCGGCACCTGGCCACCAAAGCCAACAAGGCGGCCTTCATCTGGGTACCCGAGCCCGAAGCCGAGGAGACGAAGACCATAACCTACCGGGAGCTCCACCGGCGGGTAAACGAGGTGGCCGCCATGCTGAGGGGCTTCTGCAGCCTACAGAGCGGCGACCGGGTGACCTTCCACCTGCCGATGGTGCCCGACCTGCCGGTCTCGATGCTGGCGTGCGCCCGGCTCGGCGTCGTGCACTCCGAAGTCTTCGCCGGCTTTTCGGGCACGGCGTGCGGGGGGCGCATCGCCGATTCCGCCAGCCGTGTCCTTGTCACCATCGACGGCTACTACCGCGACGGCAAGTGGACCGACCACAAGGCCAAGGCGGACGAGGCCGTGGCGGTGGCCCAGTCGCAGGGCGTCGAGATCGACAAGGTCCTGGTGTGGAGGCGGCACCCGGGCCGGTACGGCTCGGACAGCCCCATGGTGGACGGGCGCGACTATTTCGTGGACGACGTCATCGCCCCCTTCCGGCGCCAGCAGGTGGCGCCCGTGGCCATGCCGGCCGAGGCACCTCTTTTCCTCATGTACACCAGCGGCACCACGGGCCGGCCCAAGGGCGCCCAGCACTCGACGGGCGGTTACCTGTCCTATGTGGCCGGCACCTCCAAGTACTTCCTGGACATCCAGGCCGACGACACCTACTGGTGCTTCGCCGACATCGGCTGGATAACCGGCCACTCCTACATCGTCTACGGGCCCCTGGCGCTGGGCACGACGAGCGTCCTGTACGAGGGCGCCCCCGCCTTCCCCGACCCGGGCCGGCCGTGGCGGATCGCCGAACGGCTGGGCGTCAACATATTCCATACCGCCCCCACCACCGTGCGCATGTTGCGCAAGCTCGGAAAGGACGAGCCATCCAAGCACGATTACCACTTCAAGCTGATGTGCACCGTGGGCGAGCCCATCGAGCCCGAAGTCTGGCGCTGGTACTACGAAACCGTCGGCAAGGCCGAGGCCGTCATCGTCGACACGTGGTGGATGACCGAGACCGGAGGCTTCCTCGGCAGCACCCTGCCGGCGCTCAAGGCCATGAAACCGGGTAGCTGCGGCCCGGCCACGCTCGGCATCTACCCCGTCATCTACGACGAGGACGGCGAGGTGGTCCAAGCCGGCAGCGGCACGGCCGGCAACATCTGTATCCGCAACCCGTGGCCGGGCGTCATGCAGACCATCTGGGGCCAACCCGAGCGCTTCGTCCAGACCTATTACGCCAAGTACTGCCACGACAAATCCAGCCACGACTGGCGCGACTGGCCCTTTTTGTGCGGCGACGGCGCCGTGCAGGCCGAGGACGGTTATTACCGGATATTGGGCCGCATCGACGACGTCATCAACGTGGCCGGCCACCGGCTGGGGACCAAGGAGCTCGAGTCCGCCGTGCTCACCGTGCCCGAAGTGGCCGAGGCCGCCGCCGTCCCGGTCATAGACGAGGTGCGGGGCCGGGTGGTCGAGATGTACGTCTCGCTCCAGCCCGGGCTGAGCGCCAGTAAGCAGATCGAGGACAAGGTCAAGGCGGCCATCGAGGTCCAGATCGGCAAGGTGGCCCGGCCCAAGAACGTCTGGATCGTCCCCGACATGCCCAAGACCCGCTCGGGCAAGANNAAGACCGAGCGGGGCGAGGCGCCCCGGGACCTCAGCGCCCAGGAGATGGAAGAGATCCGGTCGTACGGCCGGGCCGAGTGACGGTCAGCGCCGACGGCGACCTGACCAGCAAGGTCGGCTACTACCTGAGGCACCAGTTCGAGCCCGTACCCAACCCTTGCGCCCCCCGGCTGCTCAGAAGGGCGCCTCTCCTGGCCCTCGCCGTAGTGGTGGCCTGGAACCTGTGGAGCCTGCGGGGCACGACCCTGCCCGTCGCCCACCTCAACGACGGGTCGGTGCACGAGGAGATGGTCCGCTTCGCCACCAAGGTGATCGACGCGGGCCGGCTCCCCTTTACCTCCTGGTTCCCCTACACCGGGCTCGGGTCGGCCCAGTTCCTTCGCTACCAGGGCCTCAGCGCCGCCTTGGCCGGCCTGGTGGGCACGGT
>PMLI01000120.1 GCA_003158835.1 Acidimicrobiaceae bacterium | reverse complement strand
CCCGGGGGGGTCAACTCCCCGGTGCGGGCGTTCACGGCCGTGGGCGGCACTCCCTACTTCGTGGCTCGGGGCGAGGGTGCCTACGTCTGGGACGTGGAGGGCAACCGGTACATCGATTACGTCCAGTCCTACGGGGCTTCATTGCTCGGCCACGCCCATCCCGAGGTCGTCGAAGCGATCAGGCGGGCGGCCGGCCGGGGGACGACCTTCGGGGCGCCCACCGAGGGCGAGGTGCTGCTGGCCGAGGAGATCTGTGCCCGGGTGCCCGGTTGCCAACTCGTCAGGCTCGTAAGCAGCGGCACCGAGGCCGCCATGACCACCGTCAGGCTGGCCCGGGGCGCCACGGGCCGCCACCGCGTGGTCCTGTTCTCGGGTTGCTACCACGGCCACAGTGACGCCCTGCTGGCGGGCGGCGGCAGTGGGGTCGCCACCCTGGGCCTGCCGACTTCGGCCGGCGTGCCCGCGGGGTCGGTGGCCGAGACGCTGGTGGTGCCCTACAACCGCGTGCCCGAAATCGGTAGCGACGTGGCTGCTGTGATCGTGGAGCCGGTGGCCGCCAACATGGGGCTCGTCCCCCCCCCCCCCGGCTTCCTCGAGGGCCTGCGCCAGGCGTGCACCCGGGCGGGCGCACTGCTGATATTCGACGAGGTTATAACCGGCTTCCGGGTCGGCCCGGGCGGTGCCTCCCGCCTCTTCGGGGTGACTCCTGACCTGTGGTGCTTCGGCAAGGTGATCGGTGGCGGCCTGCCGCTGGCCGCTTTCGGAGGCAGGCGCGACGTCATGGAACAGCTGGCCCCGCTCGGGCCGGTGTACCAGGCCGGGACTCTTTCAGGGAACCCGGTGGCGGTGGCGGCCGGACTGGCCGTGCTCTCGCTCCTGGACGACGGCGTCTACAAGGACCTGGCCACGGGGGCCGGCCGTCTCGGGGCCGGGCTGGCGGCGGCGGCGGCCGAAGCCGGGCTGGCCGTCCAGGTCCCGGTGGCAGGACCGCTGGTCGGCGTCTTCTTCGGGCCGGCGCCCGTCACCGACTACGAAGGCGCCCGGGCCTCCGCCGCCCGCGGGCTGTACCCACCGATCATGCACGGCCTGCTCGAGCGGGGCGTGGCGATCGCCCCCGGCCCCTATGAGGTGCTCTTCTTGAGCCTGGCGCACAGCGAGGCCGACCTGGAACGCACCGTCGAGGCGTTCGGGGAGGCGGCCCGCCAGGCCGCCTCCGGCCGCCCTTAGCGGCGCGCCCCGGTCAGTGGGCCGGGCGGGCCCGGGCCAGGGCGGCCACCGCCTTATAAGCCGCTTCCGCGGGCCCGATCTCGTCGGGGCGGAGCATATTGGACATGATGCGCAGCAACCACTCCATCAGGGACCGGCTTTGCATCCCGGTCAGGGTGCACGCCCGCATCACGTGGGGCCGGCTTATGGCCCGCACGAAGGCCCGGGCCACCCGGTAGTACAGGCCGTACTCGGCCTGCAGGCGCTGCTCGTAGAGCCTGAGCTCCCCGGCGTCGTTGCGGGCCAGCGCCTGGCCCAGTACGGCCGCCGCCAGCCGCCCCGTCTCGTAGCCGTAGGCGATGCCCTCGCCGTTGAAGGGGTTGATCATCCCACTGGCGTCCCCGACGACAAGGTGCGTCGGCCCCGATCGGGGGCCCACTGAAAGGCCCATCGGCAGCCGGCCGCCGGTGGCAGGGCCCAGGCAGGTGGCCGGGCTGATGCCCCACGATTCGGGCACGAAGCTGCAGAAGGCCTCCAGCATCTGGGTGGTGTTGGCACCCTTCCATTTGGCCGAGGTCGTCAGCAGGCCGACGCCGACATTGATACGCCCGTCGCCCAGCGGGAAGATCCACCCATATCCGGGCATGGCATTGCCGGCCTGGTCCCGCAGGTCGAGCCACGAATCGATCCACGGCTCGTCGTGGCGCGGCGAGCTCCAATAGCCCCTCAGCGCCATGCCCTGGGGATAGGCGCGGTTGCGCTGGTTGCCGATCGACCAGCCGAAGCGGGAATTGGCACCGTCCGCCACGACGACGTAGCGGGCTTTGACCCGGCCGCTGCGGCCGTCGTCGCCCTTGGCGACCAGGCGCGCCCCCCGCAGGGCTTGGCCGCCTTCCATTATCGGCTCGACCGCCTCCGTGTGCTCCCACAGGGTCGCCCCGGCCTTGGCGGCGTGGTCGGCCACCATGGCGTCGAGGTCCTTGCGCGTCACCACGTAGCCGTAGCGGGGCAGCCCGGGCACTGGTGGCCATGGCAGTTCGAGGCTCCGGCCGAAGCCGTGCGAGCGCAGGCCCTCATACCGGTGGCAGGCGGCAAGTTCCTGGGCCAGGCCCATGTCCTGGAGCTGGCGCACCGAACGGGGAGTGAGCCCGTCGCCGCACGTCTTCTCTCTGGGGAACGCCTTGCGTTCCACCAGGACTACGTCGTGGCCCGCCTTGGCCAACCAATAGGCGCACGACGACCCCGAAGGCCCAGCGCCGATGACAAGGACATCGCAGTCGTGGTCGCCAACGGCGTCAGTGGGGTTCATCTGCCTCGGAGTGTTTCGTCGGCCGTGCCCCTGGCGGCACGGCGGAGGGGCTGGTGCGATGCTACTCGTCCGCCACCGTTTGGCGTCGCCCCGGGCCGGTGCCGGTGCCAAAAGGTGAGCCGGCCGGTGCCTGAAGATGAGATGGGGGCGCACGGACGCTAGCCTGGCGGGTCGATGGAACAGTACCTCCCGATCCTGCTCCTCGTGCTCCTGTCGCTGGCGTTCGCGATCGGCTCCCTCATCGCGTCGCGCGCTCTCGGTCCAAATGGCCGCCTCAACCCGGCCAAGCTAGGCCCGTACGAGTCCGGGATCGCCCCCGACCAGGCGCCGTCAGCTCGCTTCCCGGTGCGGTTCTACCTGGTGGCGATGATCTTCGTCATCTTCGACATCGAGATCGTCTTCCTCTACCCGTTCGCCGTCATGTTCCGCCAGTTGGCCCTGTTCGGACTGGTCGAGTTCGCGTCCTTCGCCCTCGTCGTGTTCATCGCTTTCGCCTACCTCGTCTCCGAAGGCGCCCTCGACTGGGGCCCTGGCAAGCGGTTCGGCAACCGCAGCGGCGCTCCCGTCAGCCGCAGCCTCAACGCCACCGTGCGTAGGGTAGGCCGGCCCGGCGTCCCCGCTCCACGCCCGCACGGCCCCAGCGTTACCGGGCCCGCCGGCGCCGCTGCTGCCACCACCGGCCCAGCCAAGGTGGAGAGCCTGGCCAAGGTGGAGAGCCTGGGCAAGGTGAAGAGCTGATGGGCCTGGAAGACCTCCGGCACAACTTCTTCACCGGGACCCTCGAAGGGGTCGTCAAATGGGCGCGCGCTTCCAGCTCCTGGGGCGCCAACTTCGGCTTGGCCTGCTGCGCCATGGAGATGATGGCCAGCGGCGCCGCCAACTTCGACCTGGCCCGCTTCGGCATGGAGGTCTTCCGGGCCTCGCCCCGCCAGGCTGACCTCATGATTGTGGCAGGCCGGCTCAGCCAGAAGATGGCACCCGTGCTCCGCCAGGTCTACGACCAGATGATGGAGCCCAAGTGGGTCATATCGATGGGCGTGTGCGCGTCGACGGGCGGCATGTTCAACAATTACGCCCTGGTCCAGGGAGTCGACCAGGTCGTACCGGTGGACGTGTACGCGCCGGGCTGCCCACCCGGGCCCGAGACCCTCATCCACTCCATCCTCACCCTGCACGAGCAAATCCGCCGGGGGGAGATAACCCAAAGGCGAGCCCGGGCCGGTGCCGGTGCCGGGGTTCACGTGGAGGAGATCCGGCCCGTACATCTCACGTCGTCGGGAGGCAGCCAGGTGGTGCGCGGGTGAGCGAAGAACAAACGGCCCCGCCGGCGGCGGAGGAGCCGGTGGCCGGTGACCAAGCCGCTCCCCTTCTGCACGGTTGCCCGGTCGCCGAGCCCCTCGGCCAGCGCACCGTGCACACCATCCGGGCCCGCTACCTCGCCCTCATGGAAGCCCTCTACCGGGAGGGGTTCGAGTCCTGCATCGGTGTGAGCGGCGTCGACTATCTCACCCACCCGGGCCGGGCGCTCCCCCAGGGCGTTACCGCCGAGCGTTTCGAAGTAGTCGTGGAGCTGCTGTCCTTCTCCAGGAGGGAACGCCTGAGGGTGCGCTGCCAGGTGCCCGCGGACGACCCGGTGGTGCCAAGCCTGTTCGACCTGTGGCCGGGCAGCGAAGCGCACGAGCGGGAGACGTTCGACATGTTCGGGATCAGGTTCACCGACCATCCGGACCTCACCCGGATCCTGATGCCCGAAGACTGGGAGGGTCACCCCTTGCGTAAGGACTACGCCACTGGTCACGTGCCGGTGCAGTTCAAGGAAGCGCCCAGGTGACCACCCCGTCGCTGAACGACCTATTGAAGGCCAAGACGTCCGAAGGTGCCCAGGAGCTGCTCCAGCGGGAGCAGACGAGCGTCCGGGAACTGCGGGCCGAAGTGGGCGGCGTGCTGCGCCTTCCCGAGGGCGTCACCCTCGACCGGGACGACATCAACTATGAGGCGCCCGACGACGAGACCATGATCCTCAACCTCGGGCCCTCGCACCCGTCCACGCACGGGGTCTTGCGGGTGATGGTCGAGATCCGGGGCGAACAGGTGTTGCGGACCAAGCCGGTCATCGGTTACCTGCACACGGGCATGGAGAAGACGGGCGAGGAACTGATGTACCACCAGGGCGCCACCAACGTGACGCGCATGGACTACCTGGCACCGTTCTTCAACGAGCTGGCCTTTTCTCTTTCGGTGGAAAGACTG
>PMLI01000170.1 GCA_003158835.1 Acidimicrobiaceae bacterium | reverse complement strand
CGATCGTGGCCGCCACGGTGGCGGGCCCCTTGTGGCAGCGGTTCAGGCACCCCGTGCCTTCGGGGCTCGGCCCGGATTACTACCTGGCCTGCCTGGGTGCCGCCTACCAGTACCGTCACCAGTCAGGGCCACTTGCCCAAGTACAGGCGGCCGGCCCGTCTGCCCCGGTACGGGCGGCGACGCAGTGGGGGAGCGTTTACGGTGCCCCAACCGATCAGCGCCGCGGACCGGGGAATTGGGAACCGCCCCGGTGAGCGGTCAGGCCAGTTCGACTTCCACCGACGAGGCATCCGAAATGGTGAGGACCAGCTCCGAGATGTTTTGGGCCGCCCGCAGATCGTCCTGGACCAGGCTCAGGGCGGCAATTGCTTCACCGGGGCCCGAAAAGCTGACCCGGGCCACCAGGGCCCGGGGGCTCACCTTCGCTTCGGACTTGGCCCGGCGGACCGAAGCCAGCAGATCCACTGCGCTCAGGTAGACCGCAGGTCCGGGCGAAGCGGCGGGCCACGCGCCGTCGGGCCAAGGTGCCCGGTGAACCGAGCCCTCCTGCCACCACGACCAGACCTCCTCGGTGACGAAGGGCATAAACGGAGCGAACAGGCGCAGCGTGACCGAAAGGCTTCTCGCCAGCGTGGCGCGGGCCGAAGAAGCCCGGTCGAGACCCATTTCTCCGTAGGCGCGCGCCTTTACCAGTTCCAGGTAATTGTCGCAGAAGTCCCAAAACCATGCCTCCGTCCTTTCCAGGGCGCGGGCGTAGTCGTAATCCTCGAAAGCTCCGGTGGCGACCGAGACCAGGCTGGAAAGGCCGGAGAGCAAGGCGAGGTCGACCGCGTCGACCACGAGTTCCGGGCGAGCCGCGGCCCCGGCGGCTGATTCGGCGGCGGCACCGGTACCGACCTCGGCCGTGCCCTCGCCGGCCCACAGCTTGGGGCTAAGGACGAACCTCGAGGCGTTCAGGATTTTCAACGCCAGTTTTCGGCCCACTTCCATCTGGCCTTCGACAAAGGCGGTGTCGGTGCCTGGCCGGCCCGAAGCAGCCCAGTAGCGCACGCCGTCCGAGCCATGCTTTTCGAGCAGGTCCTGCGGTGTGATGACGTTGCCTACGGACTTGGACATCTTCTTGCGATCGGGATCGAGTATCCAGCCTGATATGGCGGCGTTGGCCCAGGGCAGGCACCCATGTTCGAGGTACGAGCGGACGATCGTCGAGAAGAGCCAGGTGCGGATTATGTCGTGGCCCTGGGGGCGCAGGTCCATGGGGAAGACTTTCTGCCAGCGGTCCCCGGCCTGCTCGTCCTCCCATCCACCGGCGATCTGCGGTGTCAAAGACGATGTGGCCCAGGTGTCCATCACGTCCATCTCGGCGCTGAAGCCGCCGGGCACGCCGCGCTGGCCGGCCGAATAGCCCGGCGGCAAGTCGGTAGTGGGGTCGACCGGGAGATCGGCTTCATCGGGCACCAGAGGTCTCGAATAGTCCGGGGCCCCGCCTTCGTCCAACCGGTACCAGATGGGGAAGGGTATGCCGAAGAAGCGCTGCCGGCTCACGAGCCAGTCACTGTTCAAACCGGTCACCCAGTCCTCGTAACGGGCTCGCATGAACGGCGGGTGCCAGCGCAGTTGGCGGCCCAGGTCCAGCAGGGCCTCCTTGTGAGCCAGGGTCCGGATCCACCATTGGCGGCTCGTCACTATTTCGAGCGGCCGGTCGCCTTTTTCGAAGAACTTGACGGCATGTGTGATTGGACGCGGCTCCCCGCGCATTTCGCCCGACGCGGCAAGAAGTTCGACGACGCGCCGCTGCGCCCCGGCCAGGTTCTTCCCGGCCAGTTCTTCGCCATAGACCGAGGCTCCCGTCGCGCTCAGCCCGAGAGGGGGTGCCGCCAGAAGGCGGCCGTCGCGCCCCACGATGGCTCGCACGGGCAGGCTCAGCTCCCGCCACCACGTGACGTCGGTGACGTCGCCGAAAGTGCACACCATCGCTGCGCCCGTGCCCTTGTCGGGCTGAGCCAGGGGATGGGCGACCACGGGCACGACCGCCCCGAACAGCGGCGTCGTCACGGTCGAGCCCACCAGGGACGCGTAGCGCGCGTCGGAGGGGTGAACGACGACCGCGACGCAGGCCGGCAGCAGCTCGGGCCGCGTCGAGTCGATGAGCAGATCTTCTGCGTCCGAACGGTGGAAGACGAGCGTGTGGTAGGTGCCCGGGCGGTCACCTGGGAGCAGCTCGGCCTGGGCGACCGCAGTACGGAAGTCGACGTCCCACAACGTCGGCGCCTCGGCTGCGTACGCCTCGCCTCGGTGCAGGAGGCGCAAAAACGCCAACTGGGAGGTGCGCCGGGCCTTTTCGCCGATGGTGGTGTAGAGCTGGCGCCAGTCCACCGAGAGGCCGAGGTAGCGCCAGAGTTCCTCGAAAGCTCGTTCGTCCTCGGCCGTGAGCCGTTCGCAAAGTTCGACGAAGTTGGGCCGGCTTATCGAAACCGGGGCGTGGCCCTTGGCCAGGCCTCCTTCGACCGGGGGCACGAAACCGGGCTCGTAGGGCAGCGACGGGTCGCAGCGCACGCCGAAATAGTTTTGGACGCGCCTCTCGGTGGGCAGGCCGTTGTCGTCCCATCCCATGGGGTAGAACACCGAACGGCCGCACATCCGCCGGTAACGGGCGATCGTGTCCGTGTGCGTAAAGGAAAAGACGTGGCCGACATGAAGTGAGCCGCTCACGGTGGGAGGAGGGGTGTCGATGGCGTAGACCCGCTCCCGTGGGGCGGCGGGGTCGAAGTGGTAGGTGCCGGCGCTCGACCAGAGCGCGGACCACTTGGTCTCCAGACCGGCGAGCGCCGGCCGGTCGGGCGCACCGGCCCGAGCTTGCCCACCCACCTCAGAAGTAATCGTGATCTTTTCGGACATGATCCCGCTACCGTACTTGCTGTGCTCTCTCTCTTGGACACGGCTACCGGGAAGGTGGCTCCTCTGGATCCCCGTGACCAGGGGCGCATCTCGGTGTACCTGTGCGGCCCGACCGTTTCGGGCAGCCCCCACCTGGGGCACGGCCGGGTCACCGTCATCTGGGACACGCTTCGCCGTTACCTGACCTGGAGCGGGTTCGACGTCCGGTTCGTATCTAACGTCACCGACATCGAGGACAAGATCATCGCCCGGGCTACTGAAGAGGGGTCGTCCACCAGCGAGGTCGCGGCTCGGTACGAGGCACTCTGGTGGGAGACCATGGCCGCCCTCAACGTGGCCCGTCCCGACGCCGAACCGCATGCCACCGCGTACGTGGACGAGATGGTGAAGCTGGTAGCCGACCTGGTCTCGACCGGCCACGCCTACCGGGGCGGTGACGGCGTCTACTTCTCCACCGAATCTGTTCCCGGGTACGGCCTCCTGGCCCGCCAGGATGTGGGCACCCTGAGGGTGGGGGCGCGGGTCGAGGCGGAGCGGGAGGCGGGCAAGCGTTCCCCGCTGGACTTCGCGTTGTGGAAACTGGCGGCACCAGGTGAGCCGGCGTGGCCGTCGCCCTGGGGGCCGGGCCGGCCGGGCTGGCACACCGAGTGCGTGGTGATGTCGCTCGACCTCCTGGGTGAGGGCTTCGACCTCCACCTGGGCGGCTTGGACCTCGCGTTCCCCCATCACGAGAACGAACGCGCCCAGGCTGTCGCCGCCGGCAAGGTGTTCGCCCGGCGATGGGCCCACAACGGCATGGTCGTCGATGAGCGGGGGGAGAAGATGAGCAAGTCGGTGGGAAACATCACCTCTCTGCCCGACCTCGTGCAGCGCTACGACGGGCGCGCCTTGCGAGCCCTGGTCCTACAGGCCCATTACCGTTCGCCCATGAACGTGACCGTCGAAGTGCTCGAGCAGGCCCAGGGTGCCGTCGACCGGCTCGACACCTTCGCCCGGGAAACCAGGGACCTCGGCCCGGCCGCTCCCGATCCCGGCATGCTGGCCCGCTTCCGGGCCCGCATGGACGCCGACTTCGATACGCCCGGGGCCTTGGCCGTCGTCTTCGAAGCCGTACGGGACGCCCGGGCCGAACCGGCCAGAGCGCCGGCTCTGGCGGCCGCAGTACGGGAATGCTGCGAGAAAGCATTCGGGCTTCGCTTGCGGGGCGAACAAGAAGAGGCGGGCCTCGAGGTCATGGCGCTGGTCGCCCGGCGCGACGCGGCTCGAGCGGCTCGGGACTGGGCTGCGGCCGACTCCATCCGCGCGCAACTGCAGGACATGGGGTTCGTCGTCGAAGACGGGCCCCATGGCACGGTCGTCCGGCGGGAGCGCTAGAGCCCGCCCGTCCCCCGTGGCCACCAGGCCCACGTGCCGACAGCTGAACGGGGAGGCGGGGGGGCGGGAGGCCTATTTACGGGGACCGGCAGCCTCTGGCATCACGACGCCGTTGTGTACGTTGCCGTTGCCGTTGAGGACGCCGCCCAAGAGGCTCGTCAGCTCCACAGGTATGACGAACTTCGTGGACGACGAGGTCCCGATCTGCTTCAGCGTCTCGAGGTACTGCAGGGTCATCGTCGTCGAGTCGACGTCGTGCGCCACCTCCAGGATCCGCCGCAGCGCCGCGGCGAAGCCCTGGGCTCGGAGCTCGGCGCTTTGGCGCTCGCCTTCGGCCTGCAAGATGGCCGATTGCTTCTGGCCCTCGGCCACGGTGACGGATGCCTGTTTTTGGCCTTCGGACTCGGTGATGATGGCGCGCCGTGACCGCTCGGCCGACATCTGGCGGGTCATGGCCTCGAGCACGGCCGGTGGCGGCTTGATCTCCCGCACTTCTACGTTGGCCACCTTCACGCCCCAGCGCTCGGTGACGTCGTCAAGCCTTATGCGCAGGGCGCTGTTCATGTCCTCCCGCTTGGACAGGACATCGTCCAGGCTCATATCTCCCACCACGGAACGCAAAGTAGTGGAGGCGATGTTGATGGCGGCGCCCTTGAAGTCCTGAACTGACAGGACGGAGGTCAGTGGGTCGAGCACCTTGTAGAAAATGATGAAGTCGATGGCGATGGCAGCGTTGTCCTTGGTGATAGCCGTCTGGTGCGGGATCTCCAGGTACTGTTCGCGCAGGTCTACCCACGAGATGCGGTCTGTCACAGGGTTGATGATGGTGAGGCCGGGCCCGCGGGCGCCGACGGCGCGGCCCAGCCGGAACAGGACCACTCTCTGGTACTCGCGCACGATCTTGATGGAAACGGCTGCCAGGACTATCAACCCAACGAGCACGATGGCGACAATGACCAGTATTGCGGTGGTCACGGTTACTCCTTTTCTTGGTTGGTCAAGCCCAAGGCGTCAGGCCCGGGGATGTTGCCGGCCTCTGACCACACCAGCAGGCGCACGCCCTCCACTTTCACGACGTGGACGGGAGCACCGGCCGGCAAGGGACCGCTCACAGATTGCGCCGTCCAGGTCTCGTTGTTGACCCGTGCTATCCCGGTCGGGGCCAGCGCCGTGATGGCCACGCCGTCGGCGCCGGGGAGGGCGGCGGTGCCGCGAGGAGTGAACGTGGCGCGCCGGTAAGCGATGGCGGGGATCACGAGGACCGCCGCAGGCACCGCGCCAAGGAAGGCGAGAGCGGCGAACACCCATGCCGCCGGGGACCGCCAAGTGCCGGCCGAGACGGCGACGGCCCAGGCCGCGGCCAGGACAAGTACAGGAAGGGGAACGAACCACCCGTGGCCTCCGGCATGGATGCCGAGCACGATCACGCCCAGCACGGCCAGGGCCAGTACGCCGCCCACCATCCAGGGCAGTGCTCCGGGAGCGACGAGCGAGACAATGAGCACCGCCGTCGCCAACAAGGTGAATGCGGACACCACCGCCGTAAGGAACAGCCGGCGAGCGACCGCCATATGGCGCAGCTCGGCCGGGGTCGCCACTGCGGGCCCTATTGCCCGGGTCGCGGCAGACGTTATGTCTTCAAGCTCGCCTGCGGGAAAATGGGACCGGAAGTTTGCGTCGGCCATGGTTACAGGCTCCTCTTGGTAGCAATGCTCAGCGTACCCCCAAGTGCGCGTCGGGCGTCGGGCAGCTTGCCACCGCGCCACCGGCCTACGAGACTGGACGGCGTGAGCGCGAGCCGGGTGCGTATAGAGCGGTACGTCCCCGCTCACCGTGAAGGTTTCTCTGCCGTGGTCTCGGGCGGGCTGCACGAACTCGGCTTTTCCGTCGACGCGGTACTGGATGCCGACCTGGCTCGGCCCGAAGAGTTTTATGACGCGATCTGGGTGGCCCTTGATGGCGAGCGCGTGGTCGGTTGCGTGGCCATGCGGCGGTTGGGCGCGGCCGGTGCCGACGCGGCGGGAGAGGTCGAGCTGAAGCGGATGTACCTGTTGCCGGCTTACCGGGGCCTGGGCTTGGGCCGGGAGATGCTGGCGTCGGCGCTGGAATGGGCCCGTCTCGAACGGGTACGGGCCGTGCGCCTCGACACGGGGTGGGACATGGTGGCGGCGCAGCGCTTCTACGAAGCGGCCGGGTTCCGGCCCTGGGGGGACCGCACAGAAATCGGTGACGGGGCACCTCGTTGCGAGAAGCTGTACCGGCTCGCGCTCTGAACGTGTCGCTACTGCCAGCGGTGGACCGTCACCCAGGTCGTCCCCCGCTGGGTGCTCACCAGGCGGTGGGGCTCGCCCGCCGGCAGCCAAACCCAGTCCCCCGGCCCGAGCTCGAGGGTGTCATCGCCCACCGCCAGGCGGGCCGACCCGCTGACGACGAGCGCCCATTCGTCCTCGTCTTGGACGTAGTCGGCCGGCCCCTCCATCTCGCCGCTGAGCACTTGCCGGATCTCCAGCCCGTCCGCTTCCACGAGCCGGAACAGCACCTCGCCCTGCGCCGGCGACGACCCCGCAGGCCGGAGCCTCCCGTGCCGGACCGCGGTCACCGGGGCCGGCCCGGGCGGTAGGTTCGCATTTGCCTAGTAGTCTGCCCGGATTTGCGCCCTGCCCGCCTATACTTCTGCCCGGCAAGGCCCATGGTGAAGGAGCCTGAGATGACTATCGCAGTAGGGGACCGCATCCCAGACGTCCAGCTCAAGCTGATCGGCGCGCATGCCTCCGAGCAGGTGAGCGCGGCCGACGTGTTGGGCAAGGGCCGTGTCGTGCTTTTTGGCGTGCCCGCCGCCTTCAGCCCGACCTGTTCCGACGTGCACCTGCCCGGTTTTGTGATGCACGCCGACGACATATTGGCGCGTGGCGTGGACCGCATTTTCTGCGTATCGGTCAACGACCCGTTCGTAATGGCGGCTTGGGGACGCTCCCAGGGGACCGGGGACAGGGTGTCCCTCCTGGCGGACGGCAACGGCGACCTAACTCGTGCCATGGGCGTCGAGGTCGACCTTTCGGGAGGCGGGCTGGGCATCCGTAGCAGGCGCTACGCCGCCATAATCGAGGACGGCGTCGTCACTTACCTGGCGCTCGAGGAGCGCACGGGCCTGGACGTGAGCTCTGCCGCCGCGGTGCTGTCCGCCCTTAGCTGACGTCCCGTTCTCTGCGCTCCCGGAATTTGCCCGTAGAGGCCCGGGACCCCTTCGACGCGCGTTGTCCACCACTGTGCGTGCTAAAGGCTCCTCCAGGGGAAGCAGAAATTCGGGCACGACGCCATCTGGGGTACGGCCCGGCCCGGGCCTCAGGAAAGCGGCTTAGCCTTCCTCTGCAAGGGTAAATGCACAGCGACGAACGGGGACGCGCCACTGCCCACGCCGGCCGCTTCCGCCGATACTCCGATAGCGCCACCAAAACGGTACCCGCCGACCACTGCCCGTAGCATTCCGAGCGTTCCTATGGCCGCCCCGCCGTGGCGTGGGTATCGTGCCATGTCAAGGGCGTAATTGCCCGTCATTGGCCAGTTCGCCACGGGCTCTGTTTACGAGCACACAACGTCGGCCTCTGGGCGAAGAGGTGCAATTCTTTGAACCAGTTCCATAGTCCAGCCGCCGAGGGCCAGCCAGGACCGGCCGCGGGCTCGACGTCGCCCGGGAACGCCGCTTCGGAGCCGCCCCCGCCCGAGGAGCTGACGGGTGCCGCTTTGCCGCAGGAGCCGGCCGCTGCGACAGTTGTGGGGGTCGGTGGCCCGCCCCGGCTGAGCGATGCGGCCATCGGGAGCCACACCGGTTTTCGCCAGGATATCGACGGGGCGCTTGGCGAGCTGCCCAGCCTCCTGGCCCGTTCGGCCACGGGCCTCGAGTTCATCTACCAGTCGCTCGATCTGGTGGCTGCCCGCTACGGCCTGCGCGACCTGGTGGTTGTGGTCGACCGCCCCGATCGGCACCAGATTTTCCGGCTGGGCCGGGCTCCGCTCGAGTTCAGCCGGGAGCCTCTGCCCTCCTACTTGGCGGCCGCTTTTGGCGGCCGTCCCGGCCTGTACGCCGAACCACCGGTCGTCGGGCCGCTGGCCGCAGCCTGCTTGACGAGCCTGGTCGAGCTGGCCCTTCGGCTGGACTTGCTTACCCACGATGCCAGTCACGACGCCCTGACGGGCCTGCTCAACCGCCGCAGCTACGAGCTGCTGCTCGACCAGGCTGTCAGCCGGGCCCGGCGCTATGGGTGGCCCTTTGCCCTGGTGGTGCTGGACCTGGACGATTTCAAGGTGGTCAACGATCGCTACGGCCATGCCGCCGGGGACGCTGCCCTACGGGCGGTGGGGGTCGAGTTACGGGCAGCGCTGCGCGGCGGCGACGTCGCCGCCCGCCTGGGGGGCGACGAATTCGCTCTGCTCGTCGTGGGAGTCGAGAACGTGGCCTCCCTGTCGCCACTGCTCGGCCGCCTGAAGCGGGCACTCGAGCGCGCCGTCCCGGAGACCACTGTGGGCTTTTCGGTGGGAGTCGCCTGTTTTCCATCGGACACCGACGACCCCGACGCCCTGACGGGTCTGGCCGACGAGCGCCTCTATGCGGCCAAGGCCACCATCGGATGAGGTGCCGCCGGTGAATGACGCCCTCGAACTGGAACTGCGCCAACTCCCCGGTGTCTGGTTCGTCTCGTTCGCGGACCAGGGCGGCCTCAGCGTCATCGAGATAGTGGTCGGTCCCGGTACCGAGCACGCCCGTGTCCGCGAGGAGGCGACGCGCTGCGCCGTCACCCACCTGGAAGAGGCGGCTGAAATACGGATCCTGGTACCGCCTAGAGAGCAAGCGGCACCGGCCCGGCGGGAGAGGGTGAAGCTCGTCCTGATCCTGCCCAGCGACGGTGGGGCTGCCATCGAAGTCCAGTTGTCCCGAGGTTTCCAGCGCTATTCGACCAGGGCTGTGGCCGGCGATACGGCGGCCGTCGGTCGCGCCGTCGTCGAAGCGTTGAGGGGCCTCGGCGCCCATGCGCCCTTCGACGTGGTGAGCATTCACGCCTTGCCGGCCGACTGGGGTGCGGGCTTGATGGCTGTGCTACGGGACACGACCACCGGAGAGATGCGCCGCGGCGTCGCCACCGGCCGGGCCCCGGCGGACGCCGCCGCCCGCGCTGTCCTGGCCGCTCTCAACCGGTCCGTATAACCTGCTCGACCACGGCGACCTCCATACGGGCCCTCACGACGCCGCCCGCCTTAGGGGCACACTTAAGACAAACTGGGCGGGATGGTAGTGGGTAGCACCAGCGAGGCCGTGTCGGTGCACCTCGTCGCGCTCCTGGGTGCGGGGACAGGATCCCTGGTGGAGCGCTCGCCCCTGGGCTTCATCGTCGCGTTCGGGGCCGGGATCGTCTCGTTCCTGTCCCCGTGCGTGCTGCCGCTGGTGCCTTCGTACCTTTCGATGATGTCGGGTGTCGCCGCGGGCGGGGTGTCGGGGGACAACCGGCAGCGGGCCAGGGTCCTGTGGTCGACGCTCCTTTTCGTGGCCGGCTTCAGTGTCGTCTTTGCCCTGCTGGAAGCGACGGCCAATGCCCTGTCCGATCCTCTACGCGCCCACCGGCCTGTCCTCGAAGACGTGGCCGGAGGGCTGATCGTCGCCATGGGCCTGGTCGTGGCTGGCCTTCTCAGAGTGCCCAGGCTGCAGCGGGAACACCGCTTCGCCGTTAGGCCGTCCGAGCTCGGCCCCTGGGCCGCTCCGGTCATGGGGATGACCTTCGCCTTCGGCTGGACACCCTGCATTACGCCGGTCCTGGCCGCGGTCCTGGGACTGGCATCGAGCGGCGGGACTCTGGCCCGCGGTGAGGAGATGCTGGTCGCCTACTCGCTCGGCCTGGGGGTGCCGTTCGTCTTGACCGGCCTGGCCTTCGGGCGGCTCTCGGGCGCCCTGGCCTTCGCCCGGCGGCATTCCCAGGTGGTGAGCGTGACATCGGGCCTTGTCCTGGCCACCCTGGGGGTCCTGCTCATCACCGGTGAGGTCGGTGTGGTCTCATCGTGGTCTTCCAGTCTCCTCCACGATTTTGGCCTCGGGTCGCTGGCCACGGGATGACCACCGCTCGCGTCGCTAGAATTTGACGGCGGCCATGGTCGAGACCCCTGCACTCGCGGCTCGTCTTCGTTCCGCTGTCGCCCTGGCCGGGCTCTACCCGCTCCTGGCCGGCGTCGACCTGGATGTCAGCACGGGCCAGGTGCTGGTCGTGAAAGGTGCGAACGGCGCCGGCAAGACGAGCCTGCTGCGCGTGATGGCCGGGCTGCTCCCCCTGGCGGCGGGTGAGGCGACGGTACTCGGCCTGGAGCCGACGGCACAGGCGCGGGACCTGCGCCGTCAGGTCGGCCTTCTGGGCCATCGCAATGGCCTCTACGACGACCTCTCGGCCGAGGAGAACGTCCGCTTCTGCGTGCGGGCCGCCCGGCTGCCGAAGACAGCCGTACCCATGGCCCTCGACCGCCTAGGGATCAGTGACCGGCTTCGTCACCAGCCGGTCGCCAAGCTCTCCGCCGGACAGCGCCGGCGGGTGGCCATCGCCTGTCTGGTCGTACGCCAGCCGCGCCTGTGGTTGCTGGACGAACCACACGCCGGTCTGGACGTCCAGCATCGGGAGTTGCTGGACGGGCTTTTGAGAGAAGCGGCAGCTGCCGGCGCCACCGTGGTGCTTGCGTCCCACGAGGTGGGTGTCACCGAAGCCCTGGCCGACCGGGTGGTGACCATGTCCGGGGGGACCGTCCTCGACGGCGTGCCGCCGGACGTCGCTGACGGTGCCAGTGCCGGGGACGGGGGCCGGGGCGGAGCGGCCCGACCTCGTACCGGGCGGGAGGAGATCACCAGTGTGGCGTGACGCGCTACTGGTGGCCGGTAAGGACCTCCGGGTCGAAGGTCGCTCCAAGGTGGCACTGAACCAGGTGGTGCCTTACGCGCTCGTGGTACTTCTCTTGTTCGGCTTCGCCTTCGACCAGGACCGGCCCCTCCTGGTCCAGGCTGCCCCTGGCTTGTTCTGGCTGGCCGTTCTGTTCTCGGGCTTGCTGGCCGTGCAGCGCAGCTTTGCCATCGAGGCATCCGACGGTGCGGTCGACGGCCTGCGGCTGTCCGGTCTCGAACCGGCCGGCATCTTCCTGGGCAAGGCGGCCGCGGTAGGCCTTCAGCTCATGGGTGTAGAGGTGCTGCTCACGGGGGGTGTCGTGGTGCTCTTCCACACCCAGCTGGCCGGTGCCGGCCTGCTTGTGACGAGCGCGCTCCTGTCCACGGCCGGCGTCGCCGGGGCCGGCGTCGCTTACGGGGCCCTTTCCATGGGCCTGCGGGCCCGGGAAACGCTGCTACCGTTGCTGCTCGCCCCTGTCCTGGCCCCCGTCGTCCTGGCGGCGACGGAAGCGTGGAGGGCGGCGCTGGGTCTTTCCACGGCCGACGGTTGGCGGTGGTCCGCGCTTCTCGGTTGCTTCGCCGCCATCTACCTGGCTGGCGGAGTCCTCAGCTTTGGGGCTTTGATGGAGGAAACGTGAGGTACCCACAAGC
The DNA here is from genome assembly GCA_003158835.1 of Acidimicrobiaceae bacterium. Lineage (GTDB taxonomy): Bacteria > Actinomycetota > Acidimicrobiia > Acidimicrobiales > Palsa-688 > Fen-671. Next base: position 529 of record PMLI01000170.1, on the reverse strand, counting down.
TTCGTCTTCGTCCCGGCTCACCCGTGCGCTTGGTTGTTCCGCACTCGCCGCGCTCGCCCTCAACACCTGGTGGGGGCTGTGGTTGAGCCCGCCTGACGTCGTCCAGGGCCAGTTCGTGCGCATGCTCTACGTGCACCCGGCCGTGGCCACGATGTGTTATGCGGGCTTCGGGCTGTGCACTCTGGCCAGCCTGGCCTGGTTGTGGCCCCGGTTGCGCAGCCCCCGCTGGGANNCGCTTGGCCGTGGCCGGGGCGGAGGTGGGTGCCGTTTTTTGCCTGGTGACGTTGGTGACGGGATCCATCTGGGGCCGGGCGTCGTGGGGCGTGTGGTGGACGTGGGACGCCCGGCTGACCCTGACCGCCATCCTTTTCGCCCTTTCGCTCGGCTACCTGGCCCTGCGCCGCGCCGTGGACAACCCGCACTCCAGGGCCCTGGTTTCCTCGATGGTCGCCCTGCTGATGGCCGTCACGGTCGTAGTCGACCACTATGCGACGTCCTGGTGGGTCACGCTCCACCAGAACACGACTTT
>PMLI01000054.1 GCA_003158835.1 Acidimicrobiaceae bacterium | reverse complement strand
GTGCTGGACATCATCAACGAGCCCGCGGCGGCGGTCGACGAGATGCTGGAGGGCTTCGTGGCCGCACATGGTGACGTAGTAGCCTTATGCGGCCCCAGAGTTGTGACGCGAGCGCAGCCCGCCGGCAGGAAGGTGGGCTTTGTCATCGGGGGAGGTTCAGGGCACGAGCCGGCGCTGCTCGGGTACGTGGGCTACGGACTGGCTGATGCGGCGGCCATTGGCAACATTTTCGCCGCCCCGTCCGCCGACGTGGTTTACGAGTCAATTGTCCAAGCCGATCATGGCCAGGGCGTCGTCCTCGTGTACGGGAATTACACCGGTGACGTGTTGAATTGTAAGCTAGCGGTCCGGCGAGCAAATGCGCAGGGTATTGATGTTCGGTGCGTCTTCGTCTCGGATGATGTCGCGTCCGCCAGCCGGGAGGAGATGGACAGGCGTCGGGGCATAGCCGGTGATATTTTCGTGTTTAAAACGACCGGTGCCGCCGCCGAACGTGGGATGTCGTTGGACGAGGTAGAGCGGATGGCGCGGACGGTAAATGCGCGAACGCGGAGTATGGGTGTGGCACTTACCGCCGGGGAACTACCTGGCGCGGCCCAACCGATATTTGAGAGCAGCCCCAATGAGATGGAAATTGGCATGGGAGTGCACGGCGAGCCGGGCATGGGCCGGGGGCCACTGCTTACGGCCGACGAGGTGGGCCGGTCTCTTGCCACGCGCATCCTCGACGACTTTGAATGTCCGACGAGTTCGTCGTTTGCCGTCATGGTCAATGGCTTTGGCGCGACGCCTTTGCTTGAGCAATACCTCGTCTATCGTAGCGTGCGGCGCCTGATAATTGAGAGAGGCCACAGCATCTTGCGCTCGTATGTGGGCGAGTACATTACCTCGCTGCAAATGGCGGGGCTGTCCGCCTGCTTGTTGCTCCTCGACGCGGGGGTGTTGTCCTTGGTAGATGCTCCGGCGCGCGCAGTGAACTTTGTACAAATGGAAAAGGACGGGTAATGAGCGTGGGGATGGAGAGGCTCTACATGGCCGCCGAAGCCGGCCGGTACGAGGCTCTGGGCGACGTCGTAGGCGAGTGGGAGGCAAGGTGAACGAGAGCCGGAAAGTGGCCCTGATTACGGGCGGGGGCAGCGGCGTGGGGAAGGCGAGCGCCTTGGCGCTGGCGCGGCAAGGCTACAGTGTCGTGTTGTCAGGGAGACGACAAGAGCCCCTCGGGGCGGTCGTCAATGAGGGGGCCAGCCTCGGTTTCGAGATGAAAGCCGTACCCGCCGATGTGGGCAGCCCGAGCTCGGTTGAATCGCTTTTTGGGGAGGTTTCGGAGCGCTTTGGCCGGCTTGACCTTCTGTTTAACAACGCCGGCGTAAGCGCCCCCGCTGTACCGATCGAGGACCAGTCGTACGATCAGTGGTTGGATGTGATCAACACGAACCTTGGCGGCGCCTTTTTGTGCACGAAGTACGCCTTTCGGTTGATGAAGGCGCAACGCCCCCGGGGTGGACGAATAATCAATAACGGCTCGGTCTCTGCCCACATGCCGCGACCGCATTCAGCACCTTATACGGCATCGAAGCATGGGGTAACGGGTCTCACTCGCGCTACGGCGCTGGACGGGCGGTCTTATGACATTGCGTGCGGACAGATCGATATTGGCAATGCCAGCACTGACATGTCCGCGCCGGTAACGAGCGGGGTGCTGCAGGCCGATGGGTCTACGCTGGTGGAGCCGCAGATGGATGTGGAAAACGTAGCCCTAGCGGTGGCTTTCATGGCGAGTCTCCCCCTCAACGCTAACGTCATGTTCCTGACGGTTATGGCTACGAAGATGCCATTCGTGGGGCGGGGCTAGTGGCGGAGGCGCGCTCGGTGCGAGAGCGGGTCGTATGATCTGTTTCAGCCAAGGCGTTATAGTAGCGAAGGGAGCTGGGAGTGATGGACCCATTCGAGGTGGTTGACCTTGGGGCCACGGGCAGGACATTCTTTCGGTTGGGGCTCGGGACGGCACCGTTAGGAGGGTTTCAACACCCGGTTGATGATATGGTGGCGGAAAGTGTCGTCGCGGCGGCCTATGACCGCGGTATCAGGTTTTTTGATACCGCTCCGTACTACGGGCACGGCAAGGCGGAGACAATTGTAGGAAAGGTTCTCGGTCGCGTCGAGCGGGACGAGTACGTCCTGGCCTCAAAGGTCGGTTATCTGTTGCGCCGAGGGGCTGCTCCCCACGCCACGCCGCCGCTCAAGGCAAAATCAGACTACGAGAAGCTCTTTCCTATATACGATTTCAGCCGGCACGGTATACGCCGATCGTATGAGGAGAGCCTGGCCCGGCTCGGCCTGGACCGCATCGATATCCTGCATATCCACGACCCGGAGGAATTTCTGGACCAGGCGATCCATGAGGCTTTTGAGGAACTTGCGGTCATGCGGTCAGAGGGGCTAATCAGCGCGATTAGCGCGGGGTCAAACAGTGCCACGGCCTTGAACACGCTGGTGAGGGCCTGTTCGTTCGACTGCATCCTCCTTGCCAACGAGTATACTCTCCTCAATCAGAGCGCGCAGGAGGAGTTGCTGCCATATTGCTTGGCGAACAATATCTCCGTCATCGCGGGAGCTGTGTTCCAAGGGGGAATGTTGGCCAATCCCAGTACGGGTGCCTCATACTCCGCGTACCCTCAGCCGGAATCGGCTCTGGAAAGGGCCCGGGAGATGGACCGCATTTGCCTAGCTCACGGCGTGTCCCTGGGGACGGCGGCTATTCAGTTCCCGCTGGGTCATCCCGCGGTAAAATCGGTGATCGTGGGCGCTCGATCGGTGGCGGAACTGGACGAGGACATAGCGATGTTTAGGGCCAAGGTTCCCAACGATCTGTGGGCAGACATGAAAGAGGCGGGGTTGTTGCCGAGAGATGTGCCAGTTCCGGATCGTGAGTACTAAGGGGACGCTCATTGGCGGGCGACGTGGATGGGGGAGGGACCGGGTGCGGCTCTTTAGGCTGGAGTTAATAGGGAATATTTCGATACTGTTCCGTGGTACGCCGTTGGCCGACCGGGCCCGGCGCGCCAAGGACGCAGGGTTTGCCGTGGTAGAGTCGTGGTGGCCGTTTACGGAGCCGGACCCCGGCGTGCGAGATGTACGGGAATTTGTCGACGCCGTAGCTGGTGCGGGTGTCCGCCTGGTGGCCGTCAACATGTTCGGTGGCTACGGGGCCAGAGGGGACCGGGGTCTCGCATGCCGGCCGGAGAGGCACGCGGAACTGCGGGCGTGCGTGCCGGCCTTGCTTGAGATTGCCCAGGCGACGGGGTGCTCGATGTTCAACTGCCCCTACGGCCAGTACGACCCGCATCGTAACCGACGGCTACAGGACCAGGCTGCAGTGGACGTTCTGGCCGAAGTCGGGGAGGCCGTCGGCGAGGTCGGGGGCCAGGTACTACTGGAGCCGATATATGTGGGCCCGGACGAGGAGTACCCTCTTCGCGGAGTAGGTGACGTGCTGGCCATCGTTGACGGGCCCCTAGCGGCGCGGGGGGTGACGTCGGTCGGTCTGCTATGCGACCTCTACCACCTCGGCGCCTACGGGGATGATCTTGTGGCCACAATCGACAAATATGCGGACCGGATGTCCCACGTGCAGATTGCTGACTATCCGGGCCGGCATGAACCTGGGACTGGGTCGCTCGCGCTGCGGAGTGCCTTATGGCACTTGTCGACATCTGGCTACCGGGGGTACGTGAGCTGCGAGTATGTGCCGCGCAGCAACGTCGAGGATGGTCTGGCCTGGGTACGCGACTACGGGGGAGATGAGCCGAGGACTGGCCAGTCAGCGGGAACGTGATCGTTGGCCTGGACGTTGCGGGAGGTCGGTGAATTGTTTCGGTTAGCGCAATCCTGGGTGTGGGCCTTTTGGCTTGTCGATGACGGTTCGACGTACCACGTGTTTTTCCTACAGGCGCCGCGGAGCCTCGGCCGTGCTGACCTTCGTCACTTCTCGGCCACGGTAGGCCACGCTGTCTCGAGCGACCTAATAACGTGGGAGGCCGTCGAGGACGCCGTCGCGCCGAGCCGGTTACCCGCCTTTGATGACCGCGCCGTGTGGACGGGGTCGACCGTGGCGGGGCCGGACGGGAGGTGGCACCTTTTCTATACCGGTGTGAGCAATGCTGAGAATGGCCTTGTCCAGCGCGTCGGGTCCGTGGTGTCAGATGACCTCTACCGTTGGGAGCGGCCTCAAGCCGGCCCGCTCGTCGTGGCGGATCCGAGGTGGTATGAGGCCCTTGACACGCGTAAATGGCCGCACGAGGCGTGGCGAGATCCCTGGGTATTTCGGGACCCGAAGGGCAACGGGTGGCACATGCTGTTGACGGCGCGCGCCAACTATGGCGAGTTGCGCGAGCGTGGGGTCGTGGGGCATGCGACGTCGGCCGACCTCGCCACGTGGCAGGTTGAGCCGCCATTGTCCCGACCGGGTTGCGGCTTCGGTCAATTAGAGGATCTGCAAGCCGAAGTTATCGAGGGGCGATCTATGCTGTTGTTTTCCTGCCACAAAGCGGAAATTGCGCAAAGGATATCTGGCAGTGGAGGCATATGGGCAGTGCACAGAACGTCGGTCGGCAAGGAATGGCAGGTGGAGAAGGCCCACCAGTTGACCGACGATTTGCTGTACTGTGGACGAGCCATGCGGGACCGTTCAGGGCGATGGGTCATGTTGGCGTTCCACAACGCTAGCGAGGAGGGTTTTGTGGGCGAGATTTCTGACCCAATGCCCTTGACATTCAGTGGCGGCGACAAGCTGATGCTATCGTCCCGCGGTGGCACGAGGCCGAGAAGTAGTCGAGAGGGGCGCGTACAATGATGACATCACGGGAGCGCGTGCAGGCTGCGCTCGAACACCGCCAGCCAGATCGAGTGCCGCTGGACGTGGGCGGGACCCACCAGACCGGGATGCACGTGGATGCCGTTTATACGCTTCGCCAGGCGTTAGGGCTGGATCCCCCGGGGACGCCCGTGAAAGTGATCGACCCTTTTCAGCTACTGGGGGAGATCAAAGTTGACCTGCTTGACGCTCTGGGCGCGGATGTGGTGCCGCTGAGACGGCCGGTCACGACGTTTGGCTTCCGCAATGAGGGCTGGAAGGACTGGGANNGCTTCAACACCGACCCCGATGCCAACGGGGACATACTGCTGTACCCATGCGGCGACAAGACAGTCCCGGCCAGCGCTCGCATGCCCCGGGGCGGGCTCTATTTTGATGCGTTGACGCGCCAAGATCCGATTGATGATGATGACCTTCGCGTTGAAGACAACCTTGAGGAATTTACTTCGGTACCCGAGGCCGACCTGGCGCTGCTGAAAGTCGAAGCGGAGCGGCTGGCGGCGACCGATCGAGCGGTCTTCATCTCGTTCGGAGGCACGTCGCTTGGCGACATCTCCCATGTTCCGGCGATGGAGCTCAAGCACCCACGTGGTATCCGGGCGGTCGACGAGTGGTATATAAGCACCAAGCTGCGGAGGGACTACGTTTACGAGGTGTTTGAACGCCAGTGTGAGATCGGTTTGAGCAATCTGGAGAGGATCTACGCAGCCGTCGGCGATCTGGCGGCGGTTGTGCACGTAAGCGGCACAGATTTTGGGGCGCAGGAGGGGCCGCTGTTTTCGCCCGACGATTACCGGGCGCTCTTCAAACCTTTCTACGTCAAGGTCAACGATTGGGTCCATTCGCATACAGGCTGGAAGACGTTTATGCACTCGTGTGGGTCCATGTGGCGCCTGTTGGACGACGTGGTTGACGCCGGGTTTGATTGTCTGAACCCCGTGCAGACATCCGCAGCGGATATGTGCCCAGAAGCGTTGAAGAGGAAGTACGGGTCCCGCCTCGTCTTCTGGGGCGGAGGAATTGACACTCAGCGGGTGCTGCCTTTCGGCACCGCCGAGGAGGTTCGGGCGATGGTGCGAGAGCGGATGGCGACCTTCGGCCTGGGTGGCGGCTTTGTTTTCAGTACCATCCACAACGTGCAGCCCAGGGTACCGACGGAGAACGTGCTGGCTCTGTTCGAGGCGATCAGCGAGTACCGCTGACGCCCTGTCTCCGGAGCCTGGTGTGGCTGACGCGGGATGGCCGGGGCTACGGAAGTAAGTAGCCGGCTGCCAGGGCCTTGCGGAAGTGTTCGATCGTCTC